>JACXUW010000079.1 GCA_014763705.1 Micrococcales bacterium
GGCGGTAGTGTCCGCCGCGCGTCAGAAGCACCGGCGCCCCGGTCAGATCAGATCAGACGTGCGCCGGGTACGGGTCCGTGAGCGTGGAGGGCTGTGTACCCCGCGGCAGACAAGGTCACCTGTAGCTCCAAGGCCGACTCGAGATCTTCGGCGAGGAACGCGGTGGTGGGGCCCGACCCCGACACGATCCCCGCGAGAGCTCCCGACCGCTCCCCCAGTTCGAGCACATCACTCAGCTCGGGCCGGAGCGACAGCGTCGCCTCCTGCAGATCGTTGTGCAGGTGAGCCGCAAGTTCCTCGGGATCGCCGGCGCGGAGAGCGTGCAGCACACCCGTTCCGACGGCCGGGTCTGCGTCATCGTCGCGAGCCCCGGAGATGCGGTCCAGCGGGATCGCGCCCGTCGACGGATGCCCCGCCGACACGGCCCGCGCGCGAAGCCGGTCGAGTTCGCTGTACACCGCAGGGGTGGACAGTCCGCCATCGGCGAGCGCGATGACCCACTCGAAGCGACCGGTCGCGAGCGCGGGGACGGTCGCGCGGGCGGCCGGCTCCGCACCCGCGGCGCGAGGGTGGGGGCGCTCACGCGGCCGGCTCGCCCCGGAGCGCCGAGACGAGCTTGGGGAGGAAGTCGCGCACGGCCGTCGTCACCGACAGCGGGCTGGGCAGCGACATCGAGAGGGCGACCTCGTTGTCGGCACTGGCCACGTAGTGCCCGTCGCGCAGGGCGGGGATCTGCCCGATGAGGGCGTTGCGGCGCAGCTCGTCGGCGCCTGCGCCCGCCTCGGCGTAGAACACGACGACGTCGGCGTCGAGGGTCGCGGCCTTCTCGGCCGAGAGGTTGGCCGTGAAGGCGGACGGGTCCTTCGCGCTGAGCTGCGCGACGGTCGGCGAGTCGGTGAACCCGAACGCGCGCAGCATCTGCGGCCGCAGGTCGGAGGTCGTGTAGAGGCCGATCGTCGACAGGTCGGTCGGGGTGAACCACGCCCAGGCGGCGCTGCGGCCCCTGACCTCCGGGTGGGCCGCGACGGCGTCGGTGATCGTCTTCTCGGTCGCGATGACGAGGCGCTCGGCGTCGGCCTCCTTGCCGATGGCCGCGCCGATGGTCCGCACCTGCTCCTGCCACGACGTGCCCCAGGCCTTCTCGGTCCACGGCACCGTCGGAGCGATCTTCGAGAGCTTGTCGTAGTCCTCCTTCGTCACCCCCGAGCTGAGCCCGAGGACGAGGTCGGGCCGGGTCGCCGCGATGTCGTCGAACGGGATGCCCGCCGAGTCGTCGTAGCGCGTCATCCCGGAGACGTCGAGGTCCTCGTCCGCGACCGCGGCGTCGAACCAGTCGGTCGAGCCGGCCTCGTTGCCGCCCCAGGTGATCCTCGGCGCCCCGACCGGCACGACCCCCAGCGCGACGAGGGTGTCGGCGTCGGCCCAGCCGACCGTGGCGACCCGGACCGGTGCCGACGGGATCGTCGTCGTGCCGTACGCGTGCTCGACGGTCACCGGGAACGCTGCGGCGTCCCCGGTGGCGCCGACGGCTGCGGACGAGGCCCCGCCGGCGGGCCCGGTCGAGCAGGCGGCGAGGACGAGGGCGGCGGCGAGGGGGGCTGCGGCGAGCAGCCGGCGACGCGATGGCACGAGGGTCTCCACGGGGTAAGGCAACACTTACTTAGGTGAGCCTCACCTTACAAGTGCGCCCGGTGTGCTCGTCAAGCACCCGTCCCAACCGGTCACTCGGGGGCGTGCCAGGCCTGCTTCATCGAGAGCTTGCCGCTCGTCTGGAGCAGCGCCCGCCGGTACAGGCGTTCGGCGACCCGCATGACGAACGCCGCGGCCGCGAGCAGCAGGACCAGGGCGAGGACCGCCTCCCACCACGACGCGGTCCCCTCCAGCACCCGCGTCGGCATGAGCACGGCCGAGAACGGCGGCACGTAGGAGGCAACGACCTTCGCCGTGCCGTCGAGGAACAGCGAGCCGAAGAACACCCCGAGGACGAGCATCGTCAGCGGCGTCGCCGTGCTCTGCACCTCCTCGACCCGCGAGGCGAGGGCGCCGGCCACCGCCCAGAGGGCCGCGAGCGCCGCGAACCCGGCGACGAAGAACACGAGGAACCACACGACCGGCCCGCTGACCGACGGGACGAGCGACGCGTACGGCGTCAGGGACAACCCGACCAACCCGACGCCGGCGTAGAGCAGCATCTGCGCGATGGCGAGCACGGAGTTGCCGACGATCTTCCCGACGAGCAGCTGACGCACCGGGATCGAGGTCGCGATGATCTCGACGATGCGTGACTGCTTCTCCTCGACGACGCTGTTGGCCAGCGTGATGCCGAAGGTCAGCGTCGCGATGTAGAAGAGGAACGCGAAGGCGAACGCCACACCTTGGGCCAGCCCGGCCTTCTCGGCGTCCCCGGAGAGCAGCTGCGGGGTCACCGTGGACCCGGCCTCGAGCTGCGCCACCGACGTCCCGAGGGCGTCGGCCTGCTGGGCGAGCGTCGCCTGGCGGACCACCTGCTGGGTCACCCGGGTCAGGGCGTCCTTCTCCTCGCTGTCGGTCGTGAGGACCCAGCCGTCGCCGCTGCGGTGCAGCCACGCGTCGGCGTCGCCGGAAGTCACGAGGGCACGCGCGGCGGCGGCGTCGGCCGCTCCGTCGACCCTCACCTCGAGCCCCTCGTCGATGCCGTGCGCGTCGGACGCCAGCCGGTCGGCCATCGCCCGGTCGGTCGCGGTCGCGGCGACCGTGTACGTCGTCGTGCGCTGGGCCGACCACGCCTGCCAGCCCATGACGCCGGCGATGATGAGCAGCGTCACGAGCGTGCCGATGACGAACGCCCGGTCGGTCAGCTTGACGACGATCTCGCGGCGCGCGACGAGGGTCCAGGCCGAGCGGCCGGCCCGGGGCTCGTCGGCGGCGGCGGGCTGCGTCGGGGTCAGGGTCGTGGTCATCAGGCGGCCACCTCTCGGTAGATGTCGGCCAGCGCCGGTCGGACGGGGGCGAACTCGCGCACGCCACCCCGCGCGGTGGCCTCGCGGAGGACGACCTGCTCGGCGCCCTCGTCGACGACCTCGACGAGGGCGGTGCGGCCGTCGACGTCGACGACGTGGATGCCGCGGACCTCGCGGACCCAGCCGGCGTCGCGGTCGAGGGTCAGCCGGTAGCGCAGCGGCCCACGGGAGCGCAGGTCCTCGGCGTCCCCGGCCGCGACCACCCGACCGCGGGACAGGATGACGAGCCGGTCGCACAGCTTCTCGACGAGGTCCAGCTGGTGGCTCGAGAACAGCACGGGCACACCGGTGCTCGCGTGCTCGCGGAGCAGGTCGGCCATCGAGTCCACGGCCATGGGGTCGAGGCCGGAGAACGGCTCGTCGAGGACGAGGGCGGTCGGCCGGTGGAGGAGGGCGGCGACGACCTGGACCCGTTGCTGGTTGCCGAGGCTCAGTTCCTGGAGCCGGTCGCCGGAGCGCTCGGCGAGGCCGAACCGCTCGAGGTGCTCCTCGGCGGCTCGTCGGGCGACGGCGGCCTCCATCCCCTTGAGCTGGCCGAGGTAGACGAGCTGGTCGAGGATCCGCTGCTTCGGGTAGAGCCCGCGCTCCTCCGGCATGTAGCCGAATCGGCGCTGGTCGGCGGCGGTCACCGGCCGGCCGCGCCAGCGGACCTCGCCGGCGTCGATGCCGAGCACGCCCATGACCATCCGCATCGTCGTCGTCTTGCCCGCACCGTTGCCGCCGACGAAGCCGGTCATGATGCCGTCGCGGACGTCGAACGAGACGTCGTCGACGGCGGTGACGTCGCCGAACCGCCGGGTGAGGCCTGTGATCTCCAACATGGCTCCGACGCTAGGCGCCGCCGGGTGCCGGGCGGATCCCCCCGGCGGCGGGTTCAGCCCTCCGTCGCGGTGATGAGACCCGCCTCGTGGGCGAGGACGACGGCCTGCACCCGGTCGCGGACCTGCAGCTTGGCGAGGCAGTTCGACACGTGCGTCTTGACCGTCGCCTCGCCGAGGAAGAGCGCGCGGGCGATCTCGCCGTTCGACAGCCCGCGCCCGACGAGCACGAGCACCTCGCGCTCGCGGTCGGTGAGCCGCTCGAGCCCGGGCGGCGCCGGACGGCGGGGTGCCGGCCGCTCGGTCGTCATCCGCTCGATGACCCGCCGGGTCACCTCCGGCGCGAGGATGCCCGAGCCGGAGCCGACGACGCGCACGGCGTCGACGAGCTGCTCCGGCTCGGCGTTCTTCAGGAGGAAGCCGCTCGCGCCGGCGGCGAGGGCGTCGAAGAGGTAGTCGTCGCGGTCGAACGTCGTGAGGATGACGACGCGGCCGAGGTCCTCGGCGACGAGCCGCCGGGTGGCCTCGATGCCGTCGAGCACGGGCATCTGGACGTCCATGAGGACGACGTCCGGGTGGGCCTCGCGGGCGACGACGACCGCCTCGGCACCGTTGGCCGCCTCGCCGACGACCTCGAGGTCGTCCTCGACGGAGAGCATCATCGCGAAGCCGGAGCGGACCATCGCGTGGTCGTCGACGAGCAGGACGCGCAGCGGGGCGCTCACCGACCCGCCTCCACCGGCCGGGGGGACGGCTCGGGCGCCGGGGTCACGTCGGCCGACGCCGCGGGCGGCGGCGTGGGCGTCGCGGCGGACGAGGAGTGCGACCCCCACGGGTAGCGGACCCGCACCCGGTACCCGCCGGTGGGGCGCGGGCCGATCTCGACCGTCCCCCGGTGCGACGCCGCCCGCTCGCGGATGCCGAGCTGGCCGAGCCCGCTGCCCGAGGTGCCCGACCGCGGCCGGCCGTCGTCGACGACCTCGACCTCGGCGAACCCGGCCTCCTCGTCGAGCCGCAGGACGACCGAGACGCGGGTGGCCGTCGAGTGCTTCTCGACGTTGGTCAGGGCCTCCTGGACGGTGCGGTGCACGGAGTGCGCGAGCGGCAGCCCGAGCCGCGCACCCGCCCCGGGCCGGACCTCGACGAGGTCGTAGGACACCCGCCGGCCGGGCGTCGAGTGGGCGGCGACGAGGTCGGGGAGCTCGGCGAGGCCCGGGTTCGGGGACCGTCCGGAACGCTCGGCCGAGCCACCGGGCCGCTCGACGTCACGCAGCGTGCCCAGCAGGTCGCGCATCGAGGAGACCGCCTCCCGCGAGGACCCCTCGATGCCCTCGAGCGCCGACCGGGTGGCCTCGGGGTCGCGCGCCATGACCCGCCGGGCCGCCGCCGCCTGGATGCCGATGACCGACACGTGGTGCGCGACGACGTCGTGCAGCTCGCGGGCGATGCGCAGGCGCTCCTCGGTGACCGCGCGGGTGCGCAGCTCCTCGGTCTGGGCGCTGATGGTCTCGGCCTGCCCGGCGAGCAGAGCGCGGTCGCGGGCCGATCGCCACTGCATCTGGCCGATGACGACCGCGCCCCCGAAGTACACCGCGTTGATGACGAGCGTGAGCAGGACCGCTCCGGGGATCGGTGCCAGCAGGCCGTACCGCTCCTCGCCGCGCACGCCGTCGAGGAAGCTCTGGGCGGCGTTGCCGACGGCGAACTGGAGGGCGATCCAGGTGAACATGACGACGACGATGAGCGCGACGACGACGAGCATCCACCGCCGGTCGCGGGCCCAGGCGACGCCGGACATCAGGGCGACGAAGTAGACGACCTGGAGGGTGAACTGGCCCATGACGACGGGCATCGTCACCCCGACGAGGACCATGTGGGCAGCGCCGAGGGCGGCCACGGTGACCGGCCAGCGCCGGCGCCCGACGAGCAGCGCCGCCCCGGTGAGCACCGCGAGCCACTCCAGCCACCACGGGGAGTCGAGGTCCTTGAGCACCCCGACGCTGCGGACCAGCTCGAGGGAGACGAGCCCGAAGACGCCGATGACCAGGGCCCACACGACGTCGGCCCGACCGACCCGCGGGCGCGGACGCTCCCAGGGGTCACCCACCCCGAACCACGAGAGCAGGCGGGTCGCCCGGGATGAACCGGCGTCGGACATGGCACCAGCCTAGGAGCCGTGACGTCCGGCGGCCCTCCCCCGTGGGGGGAGGCGGTCTCCACCGCCGGGGTTAGCGTGGGCGGGTGCCCACCGCCGAGCAGATCGCCTCCTTCCCCGACGACAGCCCGCCGCCCGGCGCGTCCCCGTGGGTCGCCGGCGGACCGTCCCCGATGGTCGCCGTCGTCGACGCCGACCCCGCGTGGGCGTCGTGGTTCGCGCGGCTCGAGGCCACCGTCCGCGGCGCGCTGGGCCTGCGGGTGCTCGGGCTCGACCACATCGGCTCGACGTCGGTGCCAGGGCTGGCCGCCAAGCCCGTCGTCGACATCGACCTCGTCGTCGCCGACCCGGACGACGAGGACGGCTACGTCCCGGCCCTCGAGGCGGTCGGCTTCGTGCTCTGGGTCCGTGAGCCCTGGTGGGAGGGCCATCGGCTGCTCCGGCACCCGGACCCCGCGTGCAACCTCCACGTCTTCGGTCCGGACAGCAGCGGCCCGTGGCGCGACCGGGTCTTCCGCGACTGGCTGCGCAGCGACGCCGCCGACCGGGACCGGTACGCCGCGACGAAGCGCGAGGCCTCGGCCGCGGCGGTCGGGGCCGGCGAGCACGCGATGCAGTACAACGCGCGCAAGCAGGACGTCATCCGCGAGATCCACGCCCGGGCCTTCGCGGCGGCGGGGCTGCCGGTCGGCTGAACCGGCCGGGGCAGTGCCCGGACACCGGCGTCGGAGGGAGCCCCGCCGCTAGCCTGTCGAATTCGCAGCGTCCCGTTCGTCGGGTGGGTGAGGGCGGGCCACGGGGGCCCGCCGGACGGAAGGAGCCCCTCGTGGCCCAGTACATCCTCTACTTCAACCAGGAGTGGGTCGGCGAGCACTCGCAGGACTGGTTCCGCTCCCGTGCGCCGCTCGCCCGCGCCGCCGTCGAGGAGATGAAGGAGGCGGGCGTCTACGTCTTCGCCGGCGGCCTCGAGGAGGACGGTCCGGTCTACAGCGTCGACCCCACGCGCGACGACGTCCTCGTCACCGACGGCCCGTTCGTCGAGACCCGCGAGGTGCTCGGCGGGTTCGCGGTCGTCGACGTGGCCGACGACGCGGCCGCGAAGGAGTGGGGTGCGCGGATCGCCGAGGCCTGCGGCTGGCCGCACGAGATCCGCCGCGTCTTCTGACCGGCCTCGTCGCTCACTCGAGGGCGGAAACGGCTGCTCCGGTGGCCGGTTCCGCCCTCGGCGAGGTGCGCCCACCGGAGTCCGGTGTCAGCGGACGGGCGTGAGGACCTCGAGCCCCACGTAGGGCCGCAGCGCCTCGGGCAGCACGACGGAGCCGTCGGCCTGCTGGTGGTTCTCGAGGATGGCGACGAGCCAGCGCGTCGTGGCGAGCGTGCCGTTGAGGGTGGCCGCGACCTCGTTGCCCGACTCGCCCCGGTAGCGCGTGTTCAGCCGGCGGGCCTGGAAGGTCGTGCAGTTGGACGTCGAGCTGAGCTCGCGGTGGCGTCCCTGGCTGGGCACCCACGCCTCGCAGTCGTACTTGCGGGCGGCCGGGTCGCCGAGGTCGCCGGCGGCGGTGTCGATGACCCGGAAGGGCAGCCCGAGCGAGGCGAGGATGTCCTTCTCCATGCCGAGCAGCCGCTCGTGCTCGGCCTGCGCCTCCTCTGGGCGGCAGTAGACGAACATCTCGATCTTGTTGAACTGGTGGACCCGGATGATGCCGCGGGTGTCCTTGCCGTAGGACCCCGCCTCGCGCCGGTAGCACGTCGACTGGCCGGCGTACCGGAGCGGACCCGACGCGAGGTCGAGCACCTCGTCGGCGTGGTAGCCGGCGAGCGCGACCTCGGAGGTGCCGATGAGGTAGAGGTCGTCGGCCTCGAGCCGGTAGACCTCGTCGGCGTGGTGGTCGATGAAGCCCGCGCCCGCCATGACGTTCGGCTTGACGAGCGTGGGGGTGACCATCGGGACCAGGCCGTTCTCCAGCGCCCGGTCCATCCCCATCCGCAGCAGGCCCATCTCGAGGCGCGCGCCGACGCCCTTGAGGAAGTAGAAGCGGGCGCCCGAGACCTTCGCGCCCCGCTCCATGTCGACGGCGTCCAGACCCTCCATCAGGGTGAGGTGGTCCCGCGGCTCGAAGCCCTCGGCCGCGAAGTCGCGCGGCGTGCCGACCTCCTCGAGCACGACGTAGTCGTCCTCACCGCCGGCGGGGACCTCGGGCTCGACGACGTTGCCGATGGTCCGCATCAGCGCGTCGAGCTCGGCCTGCGCCTCGTCGGCGGCGGCGGAGAGCGACTTGACCTCTGCGGCAAGCTCCTTGGTCCGCGCGAGCAGGGCCTGCTTCTCGTCGCCCTGCGCCTTCGCGACGTCCTTGCCCATCGACTTCTGCTCGGCCCGCAGCCGCTCGAACGCGGTGAGGGAGGAGCGGCGGCGCTCGTCGGCGGCGAGCACGGCGTCGACGACGCCGTCGTCCTCGCCGCGGGCGCGCTGGCTGGCGCGCACCGTGTCGGGGTCCTCCCGGAGCAGCCTGATGTCGATCACCCGCGGAGTCTATCGACGACTCCCCGGGCCCTTCCTCCGCGTTCCCGGCCGTCGAGAGGAGGTGACACGCACGGGATCGGACGCCGCGGCCTGCGTGTTGCCTCCCCTCGAGGGGCCGGAGCCGGGCGCCGGGGCGGGACGACCGGGGCGCGACCCGTCGTCCACAGGATGGTCCTCGCGACCCGTCGTCCACAGGCTGCGCGCGAACGGCGTGCGCGACGACCCCGCGGCACGCCACACTCTGCGCATGACGACGGGGGAGCCGACGACCGGCGCCGGGACGACGGAACCGGCCACGACAGAAGCCACGAGGGCGCGTGCCGCCGCGGCTGGAGCGCCGGCCGGCTGGTACGACGACCCGCAGGACCCGACCCGGCTGAGGCGCTGGGACGGCCGGGGCTGGACCGACTCGTGGATGCCGCGGGCCGCCTCCGCGCCGGCCGGCGGCGGGGCGCTGCCGCACCGCGCCCTCCCCGGATGGCACCCGGACCCCGCCGACCCCGGGCGGGTGCGGTACTGGGACGGGTCCGTCTGGACCGCCCGCGTCCGCAGCGGACCGGTCCACCCACGGCGCGGAGAGCTCGGGCCCGGCTTCGGGCGCCTGGCGCGGTGGGTGCAGGGCCTGCTCGTCGTGTCCGGTGTCCTCGCGGGGCTGACCGGGCTGGCGGACGTGTGGTCCTACACCGTTCTCGACGGCTGGCTCGACGGCGCGGGCACCACCGCGGAGGCCGGCGCTCGGCTCGACACGGTGGCCTTCGCCGGGTCCGTCGTCGCCGTCGGCACGCTCCTCGCGACCGGTGTGCCGTTCCTCGTCTGGCTCTACCGCGCGTACGGCAGCGACGCCGTCGACCCCGTGTACCTGCACCACGCGCGCGGTTGGACGATCGGGGGGTGGTTCGTCCCGGGCCTCAACCTGTGGTGGCCGCTGCGCATCATGCGCGACCTGTGGACCGGGGCCCGGGCCGGCACCCCCGAGGCCGCTCGGGACCCGCTCCGCTGGCAGCTGCCGGTCTGGTGGGCCGCCTTCCTCGCCACGACCGTGCTCGACAACGTCTCGAGCCGGATCTACGCGGGCGCGGACTTGGCGCTCGACCCCGAGTCGGCCGTCGAGTCCCTGCGGCTGTCCGCCGCGATGGACGTCGGCGTCGCCCTCCTCGACGTGGTGGCGGCCGGGCTAGCCGTCGTCCTCGTCCGCGAGATCACCGCCGCGCTGCGCCGTCCCGAGCGGCTCGAGCCGCTGCCGAACCCTCCCGCCGAGGGCTGAGTCAGTCCGGTCGGCCGGTGACGAGCAGGCCGGCACCGAGGCCGACCATCATCAGCCCGCCGACCCCGCCGACCCGTTCCATCCGGCGCGGCGAGGAGGCGAACCAGTCGCGGAACCGGGAGGCGAGCAGGGCCACGGTGCCGTCGCCGGCGAGCGCGATGAGGGCGAAGACCGGGCCGAGGACGAGCAGCTGCAGCCCGACCCGGCCCCCGGGGTCGACGAACTGGGGCAGCACCGCGGCGAGCAGGACGAGGGACTTGGGGTTGGTCACGCCGACGACGAAGCCGTTGCGCAGGGCGTGCACGGTCGGGCTGGAGGTGGCGAGACCGCCGACGAGTGCCTGCGCGGTGGCCCGGCGGTGCCGGATGGCCTGCACCCCGAGGTAGAGGAGGTAGCCCGCGCCGAGGACCTTGAGGACCGTGTAGGCCGCCGCGCTCGCCGCGATGACCGGCCCGAGCCCCACGGCCAGGCCGATGATCTGGGTCTGCACCCCGAGGGCGTTGCCGGCGACGGTGAGCAGCGCCTCCCGGCGCCCGGCCGAGAGCGCGCGACCGATCGTGAAGAGGATGCTGGGGCCCGGGATCGCGATGATGACGGCCGAGGCGAGCGCGAACGCGAACACGGTGGCGAGGGACGGCACGGGGCCAGTGTGCGACCGCGACGGGTCGGCGCGCACCCGTGTTCCGCGCCTCGGGCCGTCCGCGTTGTGAAAAAGTTACGTTACGTGCACCACGATGGGAAGTGGTTGACCTAGCATCGTCGCTCTGGGACCGAGCCGGGACCCCCACCGCACGGGGCGTCCCGCCGCTGCCGCCGCCGACCCGAGGAGCCCGTGCCCGATGACCTCCCGCCACCACCGTCCCGCTCGCCGGGCCGCGCTCGCGCTGGCCGTCACCACCTCGCTCGCGCTCACGGCGTGCGGCGGGGCCGACGAGGCGGCGACCCCGCCGGGCGGCGG
>JACXUW010000536.1 GCA_014763705.1 Micrococcales bacterium
ACCTACTGGAACGCGGGTCCGTAGTACGTCGTCTGCCGGCCCGCGAGCGAGACGGTGGTGGTGGCCGTGCCGGCCGGGACCGACGCCGGACCGCCGAAGACCAGCACCGAGTCGTAGGACTCCCGGGTCTGACGCACGAGCGAGGCGACGCTCGGCGGCAGGGCGGTGGTCCCGCTCGACAGGAGGATCGGCTGACCGTAGGCGCCCATGAGCCCACCGGCGCTCGCGGCGTCCGGCCAGTTGCGACCGTCGGCGACGGCGAGGATCCACGACCCGGCGAAGAACCGGCGGGCCACGTTGGACGCGACGTCGTAGCGGTTGGCGCCGCCGACCACCTCGGTGCGGGGGTCGGTCGCCACGGACGCGGCACCCGAGCCGCCGATGGCGAAGACCTCGGCGGTGCCGGGGAGCGAGTCGAGGTAGGTCTTGGTCACGGCCGGGAGGGTCGCGCCCGCCGACAGGAGGATCGGCGCGTCGTACGACGCCGCCGGGGGACCGGCGACGAGCGCGTCGGCGAAGGCCGAGCCGGACGAGACGAAGGCGGCCGTCGGCAGGCTGCCGCGCAGGGTGTCGAGCTCCTTGGCGACGTTGACGGCGACGTCGTAGCGGTTGGCGCCGCCCAGCCGCTTCGTCGCGTAGCCGAGCGCCTTGACCTGGTTCTCGACGGTGGTCGACACCGAGCCGGTGCCGCCGAGGATGTAGACCGTCTTGCCCTTGGCGACCGAGCTCTCGAGCCCGTACTGCGTCGAGGCGTTGAGCGCGGTCTTCGGGGTGAGCAGGCTCGGGCCGGCGACGGCGACGGCGAGCGGGCCGCCGGCCAGCGCGTCGGCGTAGGCCGTGCCACCGGCGAGGACCGCGCCGTTCGTCACCGCGGGGTCGTAGAAGAGCGCGGCGTTCGCGGCGACGTCGTAGCGGTTCGCGCCGTCGACCCGGTAGAAGTCCGCGGCCGGGTTCGAGGTCTCGAACGACAGGACGGTCGGCTTCGTCGGGACCGTGGCCGTCACGACGTCGGCGCTGGAGGACGTGTAGCGACCGCCGCTGTCGGCCGAGACGGTGTGCACCTCGAAGGCGCTGCACTCGTTCCCGGTCGGGCCGGTCGCCTTGACGTACGCGAGGTGACGGCGGTCGGGGCTGAAGACCGGTGCGGCGGAGTCGCACTGGAAGCCGGCGTCGGCGACGGCCACCGGCGCGCCGTAGTTGTTGGTCGACGGGGACGGGGCGTCCTGGTGGTCGACGTAGAGGCGCGCGGGGTTGCTGCCCTCCTTCCCGACGAAGGCGAGGTAGGTGGCGCCGTCGTTGACGCCCGGGGTGACGCCGGTGCCCGGCTCCTGGCCGACACCGGGGGCCTCGGGGGCGTAGGCGGTCAGGCTCAGCTGGGTCGTGGCGGAGGCACCGGTGGACCCGATGAACGGGGCCGGGACGTCGGCGATGTCGGTGCTCCCGCCGGACCCGGTGCGGACGAACATGTCACCCGCGTAGGGGCTGACGGCGGGGTCCTGGGCGCCCGTGGGGGTGGCGATCGGGACGCTGAAGTCCGGGTTGGTCGCCTGCGCGACGATGCCGCTGCCCGTGGTCAGGGCGAATCCGTCCCCGCCGGGGCCCCAGGAGACCGGGGCGCTCGAGGCGGGGTAGTCGACGACGTTCGCTCCCGGGACGAGCGGCAGCGGGGCGACGTGCGTGGCGCCGGCCGCCGAGTAGGCCATGGAGTCGCCGGCCGGACCGACGACGACGTCCGTGCGGTCGGTCAGGGTGGTCGTGAGCGACCCGACGTAGGAGGTGTCGAGCGACCAGCGCGTGGCGCCCGTGCCGTCCGAGACCCACAGCGCCGGCGCGTTGGGCGGCTCGATGGCCGCGAGAGCGGGGGCCAGGCCCCTGGCGGCGCGGACCCGGTCGAGCGCCTTGCCGAAGGCCTCGGCCCCCTGGCGCTCCTTCCCGGGCGTGGGCTTCGGCGAGGTCGACGGTGCCGAGGACTGGGGCCCGGCGAGCGCCGAGGCCCCAGTCC
>JACXUW010000080.1 GCA_014763705.1 Micrococcales bacterium
GGCCACGACCGTCACCGGTACCCGCCAGCCGGTCGGGGGCAGGACGATGGCGAGCAGCGGCAGCAGCGCACCGACGGTGAACGCGACCATCGAGGCCCACGCGGCGTGCCACGGGTTCGTGAGGTTCTCCGGGTCGATGCCGAGCTCGACCTCGGCGTGCGCGGCGAGCGCGTCGTGGGCGGTGAGCTCGACGGCCACCTGGCGCGCGAGGTCGGGGGAGAGGCCCTTGCCCTCGTAGATGCCGCTCAGCTCGGCGAGCTCGGCCTCGGGCTCCTCGCGCAGCTCGCGGACCTCCTTGGCGATGAGGGCGCGCTCGGAGTCGCGCTGCGTGCTCACCGAGACGTACTCGCCGACGGCCATGCTCATCGCCCCGGCGGCGAGTCCGGCGAGCCCGGCCGTGAGGACCGCGCCGCGGCTCGTCGTGGCCGCGGCGACGCCGATGACGAGGCCGGCGGTGGACACGATGCCGTCGTTGGCCCCGAGCACCCCGGCTCGCAGCCAGTTGAGCCGGCCGGCGAACGACTTGTCGTGCGCCTCGTCGTGTGACGCCAGGGCGGCCTCGGCCGCCGCGGGGTCGACCTGCTCCGGACGGGCCTCAGCCACCGAGCTCGGCCCCCTCGGCGCGGGCCGCGGCGTTGATGCGGTGCGCGAGCTCGACGTCGAGCTGGGTCAGGCCGCCGGCGTCGTGGGTCGTGAGCAGCCAACGCGTCGTGCGCCACCGGATGTCGATGTCCGGGTGGTGGTTCATCTGCTCGGCCTCGTCGGCCACGGCGACGACGAGGCGCACCGCCGCCGGGAAGTCGGGGGCCTGGATCGTCGTGACGATGGCGTCGCCCTCGCGCGCCCAGCCGGGCAGGTCGGCGAGCTGGCGGGTCACCTCGTCGTCGGTGAGGAGTCGGCTCATCCCGTCATCATCGACCACCGGCGACCCGCCTGGCACCTCAGGGGAGCCTCACCGGGTCAGAACCCCCCGGCGCCGCCGTGGTTCTCGGTGTGCTTGGCCATCGCCTGGGCCTCGGCGAGGGAGGCCGGCCCGATGGCGTCGCCGTCGTCCGACCCGTGCCACTCCTGGGTCGTCGCGGTGGCGGTCACCTCGTGGCGCTGGAGCTCGCCGCTCGCGATCTGCTCCGCCCAGTGGCAGGCGACCCGGTGCGACGCCGGCACGCCGTCGACCTCGACGACCCGCAGCTGCGGGCGCTCGTCGTCGCAGCGCGTCTCCTGGCGCCAGGGGCAGCGGGTGTGGAAGCGGCATCCGGTCGGCGGGTTGGACGGCGAGGGCAGGTCGCCGACGAGGAGGATCTGCTCGCGTGCGTCCTCGGCCCGCGGGTCGGGGAGCGGGACCGCGGACAGCAGCGCCCGCGTGTACGGGTGCAGCGGCGTCGCGTACAGGTCGTCCGCGGCGGCCTCCTCGACGAGACCACCGAGGTACATGACCCCGATCCGGTCGCTGATGTGGCGCACCACCGCGAGGTCGTGGGCGATGACGAGGTAGGTGAGGTCGAACTCGTCCTGGAGCTCCTCGAGGAGGTTGATGACCTGCGCCTGCACCGAGACGTCGAGGGCGGAGACCGGCTCGTCGGCGACGATGAGCTTGGGCTCGACGGCCAGCGCCCGGGCGATGCCGATGCGCTGGCGCTGCCCGCCGGAGAACTCGTGTGGGTACTTCTTGAGCGCCGCGGCGGGCAGGCCGACGGCGGAGAGCAGCTCGCGCAGCCGCCGCCCGGTCGCCTGCTCGTCCCTGGCCAGGCCGTGCGCCTTCATCCCCTCGACGAGCAGGGACTCCACGGACTGGCGGGGGTCGAGGCTGCTCATCGGGTCCTGGAAGACCATCTGGAAGTCCTTGCGGCGGCGGCGCAGCTCCTCGCCCCGCAGCGAGGCGACGTCGGTGCCGTCGACGAGGACCGAGCCGTCGGTCGGTGGCTCGAGGTTGAGGATCGCCTTGCCGAGGGTCGACTTGCCGCACCCCGACTCGCCGACGAGTCCGTAGGTCTCGCCGCGGCGGATCTGCAGGTCGACGCCGTCGACCGCGTACACGTGGCCGATGACCTTGTCGAAGACGACGCCGCGCTTGATCGGGAAGTGCACCTTGACGCCGCGGGCGTCGACGAGCAGGTCGCGCTCGTCTTCGGTCGCGTCCGGCGTCACGCGTTCGGTGGTCGTCGTCATCGGGTCACCTCGACGGGGTTGAAGCAGCGCAGGGCCCGGCCGTCGGACTCCTCGAGCGGCGGGGTCTGCTGACGGCACACGTCGACGGGCTGGGAGCACCGGGGGGCGAAGGCGCAGGCGCTCGTCCACGGAAGGTTGTCCGACACCGAGCCCGGGATGGGGGTGAGCGGCGCGCGCTCCGCGTCGAGGCGGGGGATGGAGGCGAGCAACCCGGTCGTGTACGGGTGGCGCGGTGACTCGAACAGCTCGTGGCGCCGGCCGCGCTCGACGATCCGGCCGCCGTAGAGGACGTTGACCTCGTCGCAGAGGCCCGCGACGACGCCGAGGTCGTGGGTGATCATCACGAGCGCGGTCCCGGTGTCCTGGACCAGCTCCTTGAGCAGGGCGAGGATCTGGGCCTGGATGGTCACGTCGAGCGCCGTCGTCGGCTCGTCGGCGATGAGCAGCCGCGGCGCGCAGGCCAGGGCCATCG
The DNA here is from genome assembly GCA_014763705.1 of Micrococcales bacterium. Classification (GTDB taxonomy): domain Bacteria; phylum Actinomycetota; class Actinomycetes; order Actinomycetales; family Dermatophilaceae; genus Phycicoccus. Next base: position 2,639 of record JACXUW010000080.1, read on the forward strand.
CGATGAGGGCCCGCTGCCGCATCCCGCCCGACATCTGGTGCGGGTAGTCCTTGAGCCGGCGGTCGGGGTCGGGGATGCCGACCCGCTGGAGCAGGTCGCGGGCGACCGGGGTGGCCGCCTTGCGGGACATCCCGCGGTGGCGCTCCAGGACCTCGGTGACCTGCAGCCCGACCGGGACGACCGGGTTGAGCGAGGAGAGGGGGTCCTGGAAGATCATCGCGATGTCGCGGCCGCGCCGGTCGCGCATCTCGGACGCGGGGAGCCTCAGCAGGTCGGTGCCCTCGAACATCGCCGAGCCCTCGACGGTGTTGCCGCGCTCGGGCAGCAGGCCCATGATCGCGAGCGAGGTGACCGACTTGCCGCACCCGGACTCCCCGACGAGGCCGACGGTCTGGCCCGGCCGGACGTCGAACGAGACGCCGTCGACGGCGGTGAACGGCTCCTCGCCCTGGCGGCGGAAGGTGACCCGCAGGTCGCGGACGGACAGCAGCGGCTCCTCGCCGTGCGAGGACGGGCGGGGTGTGGTCGCGGTGGCGGTCATCGGCCGCTCACCTCCTGCTCTTGGGGTCGAGGGCCTCGCGCAGCGACTCGCCCATGAGGGTGAAGCCGAGGGCGACGACGATGATGCACACCGCCGGGTAGATCGCGAGGTGCGGGTAGTCGTAGATGTACTGCTGCGCGCGGCCGAGCATCTGGCCCCACTCCGGCTGGCGGTCGTCGGGGTTGCCGAGGCCGAGGAAGGACAGCGCGGCGGCGTCGATGATCGAGGTCGCGAGGACGAGGGTCGACTGGACGATGACCGGCCCCAGCGAGTTCGGGACCATGTGCCGGAAGACGATCGCCCGCTGGTTCACCCCGAGGGCGCGGGCCGCGAGGACGTGGTCGCTCGAACGCTGGGAGAGCATCGAGCCGCGCAGCAGCCGCGCGAAGATCGGCACCTGGACGGCGGCCACCGCGATGATGACGGTGAGCTGGCTGGGCCGCGCGGCGATCGCCGCGATCGAGAACGCGAGGAGCAGCGAGGGGATCGAGAGGAGCACGTCGACCACCCGCATGACGAGCGCGTCGACCCAACCGCCGAACGCGCCGGCGAGGATGCCGAGGACGAGCCCGCCGGTCAGGCCGAACACGGTGGCGACGACGCCGACGATGAGCGTCTGCTGGCTGCCGACGAGCAGCCGGGAGAGCAGGTCGCGGCCGACGTCGTCGGTGCCGAGCGGGAAGCCGGGCTGCGGGCCCGGGACCGGGTTGGACTGCGGCCGCACCTGGCCGATGAGCAGCCCGGCGGCGGGGTCGTGGGGGGCGATGAACGGCGAGACGACCGCCAGGACGACGAAGACGAGGGTGATCCCCAGGCCGATGAGGAAGACCGGGTTGCGGCGCAGGCGCTGCCAGGCGCTGGCGATGAGCGAGACGCCGGGCTTCTCGTCGACGCTGCCCGCCTCGAGCAGGGCGGTGCCCGTCGCGCCCCCGGTCGAGGCGGCGAGGGAGTCGATGCGGTCCTTGCGCCGGTTCATCGGGTTGCTCGGGCTCATCGGGTCCTCACCCTCGGGTCGATGATCGCGTAGGAGATGTCGACGAGCAGGTTGATGACGACGTAGGTGCCGGCCGCGGCGAGGATGAGTACCTGGAGCACGGCGTAGTCGCGGCGCTCGAAGGCGACGGCGAGGGCGTTGCCGATGCCGCCCCAGTTGAACACCTTCTCGGTGAGGACGGCCCCGGCGAGGAGGCCGCCGGTCTGCAGGCCGATCGTCGTCACGACCGGCAGCAGGGCGTTGCGCAGGACGTGGCGCCCGCGCACGACCCGGGCGGTCAGGCCCTTGGACTCGGCGGTGCGCACGTAGTCCTCGCCGAGCACCTCCAGCACCGACGCCCGGGTGATCCGGTAGATCACGGCGAACGGGATGGTCGCCAGGGCGACCGACGGCAGCACGAGGTGCTTGAGGGCGCTCGCCGAGCAGTCGAACTCGCGGGTCAGCAGCCCGTCGAGGACGAAGAAGTTCGTCACCCGCGTGCAGCCGAGGTTGTCCTGGCGGCCCGAGACCGGGAAGACGTGGTGCTCGACGGCCAGCTGGTACTTGAGGATGAAGGCGAGGAAGAACACCGGCACCGCGACGCCGATGAGCGAGACGACGACCAGGGAGCTGTCGAGGGGGGAGTTCGCCCGCCGGGCGGAGACGTACCCGAGCGGGATCGCGACGACGACGGCGATGACGAGCGCGGCCACGCTCAGCTCGATCGTCGCGGGGAAGCGGCTGAGGAAGATCTGGAAGGCGTCCGACCCCGGCAGCACGCCGGTGGAGACCCCGAAGTCGCCGTGGGCGGCCCGGCCGAGGAACTTCAGGTACTGCACCCAGACCGGCTGGTCGAGGCCGAAGGCCTTGCTCAGGGCGGCCCGGGTCTCGGGGGTGGCGCGCTCGCCGAGGATCGCCGAGACCGTCCCGCCGGGGAGCGAGCGCAGCCAGAGGAAGACCAGGAGCGACAGGACGAACACCACCCCGACCATCTGGAGGAGACGTCTGATGATGAATCTCGCCAACGGGGGCTCCTGGTCTCGGGCTGGACGACGGTGGCCGCCTCGAACCTAGCGGTTCGAGGCGGCCACCGACCCTATACGGATGTGCGCGCGGGGTGTGGCCCGCGTGCGGTCACTTGCCGACGGTGACGGTGTCGAACGTCTCCGCCGTCAGCGGGCTGGCGACCAGGCCCTCCACCTTGCCGCTCGTGACGAGCGCCGGCGGGGAGTGGCTGATCGGCAGGCCGGGGAGGTACTCCTCGGCGATCCGCTTGTTGATGTCCTGGTACGCCGTGTCGCGAGCGGACTCGTCGACGATGGCGTCGGCCTTCTTGAGGTCGTCCGAGAGCGTCTTGCCCCACGGCATGACGCTCGTGTGGAAGTCGTTCTGCTTGAGGTTGCTGAAGAAGGTCCCGAGGAAGTTGTCCGCGGCGTTGTAGTCACCGGTCCAGCCGAGCAGCCACGCGTCGTAGTTGCCGTTGTTCACGTCGTCGAGGTAGCCGCCGTTCCACGGCTTGCTCACCGCCTGGACCTTGATGCCGACCGCCTCGAGGTCCTTGACGAACGCCGCGTGGATCTTCTGGGGGTCCGGCATGTACGGCCGCGACACCTCGGTCGGGAAGGCGAACTGGAGGGTCATGCCCTCGGCGCCGGCTTCCTTGAGGAGCTGCTTGGCCTTCTCCGGGTCGTACGGGTAGGGCTGCAGCTCCTTGTTGTAGCCGGAGACCGCCTCGGGCATGAACTGCGAGGCCACCGTCGCGCCCTCGGGCAGCTGGCTCTTGACCATCTGCTCGCGGTTGAGCGCGTACATGAGCGCCTGACGGACCTTGAGGTCCTTGAGCTTCGGGTTGTGCTCGGGGTTCAGGCCCATGTAGAGCACGTTGAACGCGGGGCGGACCTCGACCTTGTTGCCGGCGTCCTTGAGGCCCTTCCAGTCGACCGGGTTGGGCAGGTCGTAGCCGTCGATCGAGCCGGCCTGCAGCTCCTGACGGCGGGTGCTCTCGTCGGGGATGATCTTGAAGACGATCGTCTTGGTCTTCGGCTTGTCGCCGTAGTAGGTGTCGTTGGCCACGAGGGTGACCGTCTTGTTGGCCTCGTCGTACTTCTGGAGCTTGTACGGGCCGATGCCCACCGGGTTCATCGCGTAGGCGGGGTAGGTGAAGCCGTCACCCTGGGCCTTGACGTTGTTCGCGTCGCCGTCCTTGAGCGCCTTGGGCGACTGCATCGAGAACGAGTCGAGCGAGAGGATCGTCGGGAAGCTCGAGGTGGTGCGGGTGATGTTGATGACCGCGGTGCTGTCGTCCTTGGCCTCGCACGACTTGTAGAGCGAGTTGGACGGGTCGTCCTTGAACGAGCCGAAGAAGTAGGTCCAGTACTCGGCGGCCTGCTGGCCGGCGCCCTTCTGGTCGAACATCCGCTCCATGTTGTAGCAGACTGCCTCGGCGTTGAACGGCTCCCCGTCGCTGAACTTCACGCCCTGACGGAGCTTGAAGGTCCAGCTGAGTCCGTCCTGGGACGGCTCCCAGCTCTCGGCGAGCTCGGGCTGGATGTCGGCGGTGCCGGGCTTGACGCCGAGCAGGCCGGAGTGGATCTGCCGGGTGACCCGGAAGGTCTCGCCGTCCGTGGCGTACAGCGGGTCGAACAGCTTGGGAGCGCCGGCGGCGCCGAAGGTGAAGGTGTCCTTCACGTCGCTGCTGCCGCCGCCCGTGCCCCCGGAGTCGCGCTCCGACTGGGCGCACGCCGTCATGCTCAGGGCGGCCACCGTCAGGAGGACGAGGGGCGCCGTGCGCTGGAGTGTCATCAGTGTGAACCTCGCTTGGATGTGCGATCACTCGGCCGCCCGGGTCGGGCGGACGAGGTCCCGCGCAGGGACCGGTCATCCGGCCCGTCCGCGGTTGCACGGGACCCTAGCCAGCAAATCCGCTCGGGGGAACGCTCCGCCACCAGTGGTTACCCAAGTGAGACCGAACCCCGGCCGCAGACCTTCCGGCACCGCGGGCCTGCGCCGATACACCCGATTCGGTGACGCGCGCAATCCCTGAGAGACTGGTGGGCATGTCTGTCTCCCGCCGCGACGACCTCCGTAACGTCGCCATCGTCGCGCACGTCGACCACGGAAAGACCACCCTCGTCGACAAGATGCTCTGGCAGTCCGGAGCCTTCGGCGAGCACGACCACGTCGCCGAGCGGGCGATGGACAGCGGTGACCTCGAGCGCGAGAAGGGCATCACGATCCTCGCGAAGAACACCGCCGTGCGCTACGCCGGCAAGGCGGCGGTCGACGCCGGCATCACCGGCGGGATGACGATCAACATCATCGACACCCCCGGCCACGCCGACTTCGGCGGCGAGGTCGAGCGCGGCCTGTCGATGGTCGACGGCGTCGTGCTCCTCGTCGACGCGAGCGAGGGGCCGCTGCCGCAGACCCGTTTCGTGCTCCGGAAGGCGCTCGCGGCGCAGATGCCCGTCGTCCTGTGCATCAACAAGGTCGACCGCCCCGACGCCCGGATCGCCGAGGTCGTCGACGAGGTCTACGAGCTGTTCATGGACCTCCTCGTCGACGCCGAGCACCACCAGGACCAGCTCGACTTCCCGGTCGTCTACGCCTCGGCCAAGGCGGGCATCGCCTCGCTGACCCGCCCCGCGGACGGCGGCCTGCCCGACGGCGACGACCTCGAGCCGCTCTTCCGGACGATCATCGAGACCATCCCGGCGCCGTCCTACGACTCCGACGCGCCCCTCCAGGCCCACGTGACCAACCTCGACGCCTCGAACTTCCTCGGCCGGCTCGCCCTGCTGCGCGTGCACAACGGCACGATCCGCAAGGGCCAGCAGGTCGCGTGGTGCCGCCGCGACGGGTCGATCACGCCGGTGAAGATCACCGAGCTGCTCATGACCGAGGCCCTCGAGCGGCGTCCGGCCGACTCGGCGGGCCCGGGCGACATCATCGCCGTCGCCGGCATCCCCGAGATCACCATCGGCGAGACGCTGGCCGACCTCGAGGACCCCCGCCCGCTGCCGCTCATCACCGTCGACGAGCCGGCCATCTCGATGACCATCGGCATCAACACCAGCCCGATGGCCGGCCGGGTCAAGGGCGCCAAGGTCACCGCCCGCCTCGTCAAGGACCGCCTCGACCGCGAGCTGGTCGGCAACGTCTCGATGCGGGTCCTGCCCACCGAGCGCCCCGACGCCTGGGAGGTCCAGGGTCGCGGCGAGCTGGCGCTGGCCATCCTCGTCGAGCAGATGCGGCGCGAGGGCTACGAGCTGACCGTCGGCAAGCCGGTCGTCGTGACCCGCGAGGTCGACGGCAAGGTCCACGAGCCGATGGAGCGCGTCACCATCGACACCCCCGAGGAGTACCTCGGCGCCATCACCCAGCTGCTCGCGGCCCGCAAGGGCCGGATGGAGCAGATGACCAACCACGGCACCGGCTGGGTCCGGATGGAGTACCTCGTGCCGTCGCGCGGGCTCATCGGCTTCCGCACCCAGTTCCTCACCGACACCCGCGGCACCGGCATCGCGAACCACGTCTTCGAGGGCTACGAGCCGTGGCAGGGCGAGATCTCGACCCGGATCAGCGGCTCGCTCGTCGCCGACCGCTCCGGGCCCGCCACCGCCTACGCGATGGCCAACCTCCAGGAGCGCGGCACCCTCTTCATCGCGCCCACGACCGAGGTCTACGAGGGGATGATCGTCGGCGAGAACTCCCGGGTCGACGACATGGACGTCAACATCACCAAGGAGAAGAAGCTCACCAACGTGCGCTCCGCCGGCGCCGACGTGCTCGAGCGGCTCGCCCCCCCGCGGGCCCTCTCCCTCGAGCAGTCCCTCGAGTTCTGCCGCGAGGACGAGTGCGTCGAGGTGACCCCGGAGGCGGTGCGCATCCGCAAGGTGGAGCTCGACCAGACCCTGCGCGCCCGCGCCGCGGCCCGCGCCAGGAGGAGCTGACCGCGAGGCATGACGAGCAGGAGAGAGCGCAGGGCCGAGCAGGCCACCCAGACCCGAGCCGGGCGTCGCCGGGCGACCCGCCGGCGACGGCCGGGGCGGCTCGTCCTCGCGGTCGCGCTCACCGTCGTCGTGGCGGTCGTCGTCGGGGGCGTGGTCCTCGCTAGGCAGCGCACCACGCAGGCCACCCCGGACACCCTGCCCACGTCGGCCGTCGGCGACCGCGTCGACACCCGCGGGGGCGTCGTCAACGCCCTGTCGCTCGGTCCCGTCCCCTCCTGGGACCCCCAGCGGATCGGGTCGCGCGCCGACATGGCCTTCGCCGGGCGGGTCTTCGCGCGCACCCTCACGGCCTACGCGCCGAGCACCGACCCCAAGGCCCAGAGCCGCCTCGTCGGCGACCTCGCGACCGACACCGGCACCCCGAACCAGGACCTCACCTCGTGGACGTTCACCCTCCGCGACGGCGTCACCTGGCAGGACGGCAGCCCGGTGACCTGCGAGGACGTGGCCTACGGCATCTCGCGCACCTTCGCGACCAAGGACATCACGGGGGGCCCCAGCGACGCCCTCGCGGTGCTCGCCGTGCCGCGAGGCGCCGACGGCACGAGCACCTACGGCGGCCCGTGGGCCACCGGCGCCGCGGCCAGGACGGCCCAGGCGGCCTACGACAAGGCGGTCTCCTGCGACGGGCAGAAGATCACCTTCACGCTGAGCACCCCGGTCGGCGACTTCGCCGAGATGCTCACCCAGCCGGCGTTCGGGCCGGTCAAGAAGTCGGTCGACCGCGGCAAGGACGGCACCTACGACGTCTTCAGCGCCGGGCCCTACATGCTCCGCGGGGCGTGGGAGCCCGGGCGCGGCGGGACCTTCGTGCGCAACCCGCACTGGTCCGCCGCGAGCGACCCGGTGCGCAAGGCCTACCCCGACGAGATCCGCTACCAGGAGGGCCTCGACACCGAGGCCGTCGCGCAGCAGGTGATGGCCGACAACGCCGCCGGCCGGGTCTCGGTCGCGCTCGGGTCGGCGCCGCCGGCCATCCAGCAGCACATCACCGCGGTCCAGAGCCTCGACGAGCGCTCGGTCAACCCGCTCACCGGGGTCGTCGACTACCTCGTGCCGAACGTCCGCAGCGCGGTGTTCAAGGACGAGAAGGTGCGCCTGGCGCTCGCCGCCGCGACCAACCGCGACGCCTACGTCACGGCCATCGGCGGGGACACCGCCGCCGAGCCCTCGCTCTCGCTGCTGCCGCAGGCCCTGCCCGCGGCCCACGACGACGACCCGGTGGGGGTCGGGTTCCGCGGTGACGTCGCGAAGGCGAAGGCGCTGCTCGCCGAGGCCGGTGTGGCCGCCCCGGTGAAGTTCACCGTCGCCTACCGCTCGGACAGCACCTCCGACAAGGCGATGGCGGCGCTCGTCGCCGGCTGGCGCCAGGCCGGGTTCGAGCCGACGACGAAGCCGGTCACCGACGACTACTTCGCGACGATCTCCGCCCCGGCAGCGGCCAAGGACGTCGACGTCTTCTGGTCGAACTGGGCGCCGGGCTGGGCCTCCGGCTCGACCGTGCTGCCAC
>JACXUW010000081.1 GCA_014763705.1 Micrococcales bacterium
CCTCGTGGCGCTCGGCGACTCGCTCGCCGCCGGTTACCAGCCGGGCGGCACCGAGCTGCGCGACAGCGCCTATCCTGCCCTCGCCGCGGCCCGGCTCTCGGCCGGTGGCCAGCGCCTCGGCGTCGCCAACCTCGCGTGCAGCGGCGAGACCACCTCGACGCTCGTCGAGGGCGGCCGGTGCACCTACCCCGAGAAGAGCCAGCTGGCCGCCGCCGAGGCCCTCCTGCGCGAGCGACGCGGCGACGTCCGCCTCGTCACCCTCGACATCGGCGGCAACGACCTCCTGCACTGCGTGCGCGGGATGCAGGTCGACGCCTCGTGCGCCACGACCGGACTCGGCACGGTACGCACCAACCTGCCGACCGTCCTCGAGCGGCTGCGGGCCGCCGCCGGACCCGACGTCCCCGTGCTCGTCCTCGGCTACTACAACCCGTGGCTGGCCGCCAGCTACCTCGGTGCCGGCAAGACCCAGCTCGCCGCGGCGACGAGCGCCTACACCAAGCTCGACACCGAGATCGCCGCCGCTGCCAAGGCCACCGGGGCGCGCTACGTCCCGCTCACCGCGGCCTTCGCCCTCGACGACACGACCCCCACGACCTTCAACGGGAAGTCGGTGCCGCGCAACGTCGCCCAGGTCTGCACGCTGACCTACATCTGCACCGCGTTCGACGTGCACCTGACCGACGAGGGCGCGGCCACGGTCGGTCGCGTGCTGGCCACGGCCGCACGGGCCGCCGGCGTGTCCTGACGCCGGCCGCTGTGGGCACCTACGCTGGGCCCGTGGGCTTCCCGGAGAACGTCCTGGCACAGGACGAACAGGTCGTGCGACACCTCCGTCCTCACTGGCTGACGGTGCTGGTACCGACCCTCGTCGGCGCGGTGGTCGTCGGCGGCGGCGTCGTCGCGCTGCTCGTCCTCCCCGACGGCTCGGTCGGCACGGTGCTGCTCTGCGTCGTGCTCGCTGCCGTCGCGCTCATCCTGCTGGTCTTCGTCCTCGGGCCCTTCGTGCGCTGGCGTTCCACGCACTACGTCATCACGACGCACCGGGTCATGGTGCGCCGCGGTGTCCTCACGAAGTCGGGCAAGGACATCACCCTCGCGAAGATCACCGACGTCAGCTTCCGGCAGACCCTCCTGGACCGGATGATCGGCGCCGGGTCGCTGCACATCGAGTCCGCCGGCGACAGCCCCGACGAGGACCTGACCAACGTCCCGGACAGCGACGAGGTGCAGCAGCTGATCAACCGGCTCGTCGACGAGGACTCCCGCTCCCGCCGCGGGTACGGCGAGTAGCAGCGCCGGTCGCGGGTCGTAGGCTCGGGCCATGCGCATCGCGAGGTTCACCACCGGTGACGACCCCGTCTACGGGCTGGTCGACGGGGCGGGGGAGAAGATCGCCGAGATCACCGGCGACCCGCTCTACACGAGGATCGAGCTGACCGGCGCCACGCACCTCGTCGAGGACGTGCGCCTCCTGGCCCCGGTCATCCCGCGCAGCAAGGTCGTCGGCATCGGGAAGAACTACGCCGACCACGCGGCCGAGATGGGTGGCGACGTGCCCGAGGAGCCCTTGATGTTCCTCATCCCGAACACTGCCGTCGTCGGCCCGGGCGACCCCGTCGTCCTGCCACCGCAGAGCAGTGAGGTGCACTACGAGGGCGAGCTCGCGGTCGTCATCGGCCGGCTGTGCAAGGACCTCGAGCCCGAGGACGCGCTCGGCGTGGTCTTCGGCTACACCTGCGCGAACGACGTGACCGCCCGCGACCTCCAGCGCTCGGACGGGCAGTGGGCTCGCGCCAAGGGCTTCGACACCTTCTGCCCCCTCGGGCCGTGGGTCGAGACCGACCTCGACGTCTCCTCCCTGCGCGTCGTCACCCGGCGCGACGGCGAGGTCGTCCAGGACGGCACGACGGCCGACATGGTCCACGGCGTCGCGGCCCTGGTCTCCCACGCGTCGAAGGCGTTCACCCTGCTGCCTGGCGACGTCATCCTCACCGGCACGCCCGCGGGGGTCGGGCCGGTGGTGGCAGGGCAGCGGGTCGAGGTCGAGATCGAGGGCATCGGCACCCTGTCCAACCCGTTCGTCGAGCCCTGACGCTCAGCGCCGTTCGGTGAGGTGCACCCGGACGACGTCACCCACGTCCTTGCCGATCGCGCCCAGGGTGGCGGCGGTCAGGGGCAGCTTGTGCCGGCCGTCGCCGAGCGCCATGAACGAGGTGCGCAGCGGTGCGCGCTCGACCGTGCCCGTCACCTTGACGAGCCCGCGGGTGCCGAAGACCTCGACGGAGTCGGGCCAGACGACGTAGCTCCAGCCGCCGTCGGCGTCGCTGCGCACGACCGGCGCCTCGAACTCGAGGTCGAGCGGTCCGGGTTGGGTGGGGTCGAGTGCGGTCATGGCTGATCCTCTCCTCGTGCTACCCGGCGACGGCGGGGTAGTGGATGCTCGACACGGTGGACTCCTTGCCGGGGACGGGTTCGCGAGGTCAGACCGTCACCGGGACCAGAACTCGTCGGTGGCCTCGTCAGCCGTCGAGGTCCGGGGTGCGGCGCAGCCACCACTCGGCGAACAGGACGTGCATCGAGAGCCCGAGCCAGAAGGCGACCCCGAAGGTCGCCCGCAGCGGCATGGTGTCGCCGTCCATGCCGAGCAGCCCGAGCTGGATGCCGGTGAAGACGCCGACCCAGAGCCGGATCGAGGCCACCCCGAGCCCGACCGCGAAGGCGCGGACCATCCACCGACGGTGGTGGGCCACCCGGCCACCACGGATGGCGCGGAACGCGAGCACCAGGCACACGACGAACCACGTGCCGAAGACCGCCGTCGCCGACGTCTCCGCCCCGCGCCCCCACGCGAACACGACGCCGAGCACGACGGACAGCACCCCGGAGAGCAGGGCGCAGCCGAGGAGGACCCGCCCCACCCGGCGGTGCAGGACGTAGTGCCGGCTCCGGAACCGGTGCGAGAGCTGGAACGGCGCCCCGAGGAGGTAGACGACCCCGGGCACGATGTGGCCGTAGGCGAGCCACGGGTGGGCGACGTACTTCTCGGCGAGGTCGTCGTCGGGCACGGTGCCGGCGAGCACGTGCGGCACGTCCGTGGCGAGACGCCGCACGACGAAGACGAGGACGATCGTCGTGAGCACACCGATGGCCAGGCCCACCGGGCGCACCCGTCCCCGGCCCTCCGGCTCCACGACCCCCGCCACCGCTCGAGTGTGCGCCACCCGCACCCGATGCGCCAGGGCGGCCGCCGCTCGCGTCACTGCGCCCCGTCACTACGCTGGCACCCATCATGAGCGAGCAGACCCCCTCCGCCACGCCGGCCGGCGACCTCCCCGGCCCGGTCCGCCTCCGCGTCGCCCCGTCCCCGACGGGTGACCCGCACGTGGGCACGGCGTACATGTCCCTGTTCAACCTCGCCTTCGCCCGGCAGCAGGGCGGTCGGTTCGTCCTGCGCATCGAGGACACCGACCGCGCCCGCTTCCGCGAGGACTCCGAGCAGCAGGTCTTCGACACCCTGCGCTGGCTCGGCCTCACCTGGGACGAGGGCCCGGACATCGGAGGCCCGTGCGCGCCCTACCGGCAGAGCGAGCGGCTGACGACCTACCGGCCCTACGTCGAGCGGCTGCTCGAGGCCGGGCACGCCTACCGCTGCTGGTGCTCGACCGAGCGGCTCGCCGAGATGCGCGAGGAGCAGCAGCGCCTCAAGCAGCCGACCGGCTACGACCGGCTCTGCCTCGGGAAGACCGAGGAGGAGCGCCGAGCACTGCCCGGGTTCTCCGAGACCCCGGTCGTGCGGATGCTCGTCCCCGACGACGTCGACACCGAGTTCGACGACCTCATCCGTGGCCGGCTCTCCGCCCCGCGCCCCGACGACCAGGTCATCCTCAAGGCCGACGGCTTCCCGACCTACCACCTCGCCGTCGTCGTCGACGACCACGAGATGGGCATCACCCACGTCGTGCGCGGCGAGGAGTGGATCAGCTCGACGCCGAAGCACGTCCTCCTCTACCGGTGGCTCGGCCTGACGCCGCCGAAGTTCGCGCACATGCCGCTCCTGCGGAACGCGAACAAGTCGAAGATCAGCAAGCGCAAGAACCCCGAGGCGCGGCTCACCTGGTTCGAGGAGGAGGGCTACCTCCCCGAGGCGCTCGTCAACTTCCTCGGCCTGCTCGCCTACCCGCCGGCCCAGGACGCCGAGGGCAACGACGTGGAGGTCTTCACCTTCGAGGAGTTCGCGCAGCGCTTCGACTGGGCCGAGGTCAACCCGGTCGGCCCGATCTTCGACCTCAAGAAGCTCGACTGGCTCAACGGCGTCCACATCCGGGCGCTCGACCCGCAGGACTTCACCGCGCGGCTGCTGCCCCACCTCCAGCGGGCCGGTGTCCTCGGCGAGAACCCGTCACTCGGCGAGCTGGCCCGGCTCGAGCAGGTGGCGGCGCTCATCCAGACCCGGATCGCGCACCTCACCGAGGCGACCGACCTCGTCGCGCCGTTCTACGCCCCTGACGACGCCGTCGAGGTCGCCGACGACGCCCGCGCCCAGCTCGGGGACGGCGCCGCCGCGACCCTCGACGCCGCCACCGCCGCGCTCGCCGACCTGCCGGACCACCACGACGGTGTGCTCGGGTCCGAGCCGTCGTTCCGGGCCGAGGCGATCGAGACCGCGCTGCGGGCCGCGCTCGTCGACGGCCTCGGCCTCAAGCCGAAGTTCGCCTTCGGTCCCCTGCGCACCGCCGTCTCCGGCCGGCGGGTCAGCCCCCCGCTCTTCGAGTCGATGGAGATCCTCGGCAGGACGGCCACCCTGGCCCGCCTGGCGACGCTGCGCGCGAGCCTGTGAGCGGACCCTGGGACGGCCTCGGCGTCGAGGCCGTGCTCCTCGACGCCGACGACACGCTCTACGACACCCGGACGGCGATGCACCGGGCCGGCGCGGCCGCGGCGCAGGCGCTCTGGCCGGACGCCGACCCGGACCGGCTCGCCCGGGCCGGCGTCCGCTTCCGCGACGACCCGGAGGGACACTTCGCCGCCTACACCCGCGGCGAGATCGAGTTCGACGAGATGCGCCGTGCGCGCCTCGCCGAGCTCGCTGCGTGGCTCGACCGACGCCCCGAGGGCGACTGGTGGGACGCCTTCGAGGACGCCTACGAGCCGGCCTTCCTCGCGACCCTCGAGGCGTTCGAGGACGTCCGCCCCGCGGTCGCCGCCCTGCGCGCCGCCGGGCTCGCGGTCGGGGTGCTCACGAACTCCTCGGGCGACTACACCCGGGCCAAGCTCGCGGCGGCCCGGCTCGAGGACCTCTTCGACGTCGTCTGCAGCCGCGACACCCTCGGGTTCGGCAAGCCCGACGTCCGGGCCTTCCACGAGGCCAGCCGTCGCCTCGGTGCCCCGCCGGCACGCACCCTGTACGTCGGCGACGAGGTCTCGACAGACCCGCTCGGGGCGGCGGACGCGGGGCTGCCGGCGGCCTGGCTGGTGCGCGACGGGGAGCCGGACGAGCGCGGGCTGCGGCTCGTCGAGGCCCGCAAGGTGCCGGTCGTGCGCTCGCTCGCCGAGATCCCGGACCTGCTGGTCGGGGACGCCGTGCGATTTGGGCCGGGGGAGAGGGCCCGGTAGTATCGCCACTCGGTTCGCCGCTCGACGGCCCGCCCGCGGGACATCGGACGGCATACCCCATGGGGTATGGTGTAATTGGCAACACTGGTGATTCTGGTTCATCCGTTCTAGGTTCGAGTCCTGGTACCCCAGCCATCGCCCTCCGGCTCGCGTCGGGGGCGATTTCGGAGAAAGCCCTCCCGTTCGGTAGTGTTCTCTCCCGTTGCCCAGGCCGTCTCGAGCGGCCCGGACAGCACCATGGCCCCGTTGTGTAGTGGCCTAGCACGCCGCCCTCTCAAGGCGGTAGCGCGGGTTCGAATCCCGTCGGGGCTACATCGGTCGAAGGCCCGGTCCACCAGGACCGGGCCTTCGTCGTGTCCGCCTCGCGCGAGCCGGGGTGCTCGCGCGAGCCGGGGTGCTCACGCCCGCTCGGCGCTCGCCGCCTCCTGGGCCACCCGCCGCAGGGCGAGGAGCACCGGGTCGACCATCACCGTGCCGACGACCACGCGGTGCATCGCCTCGGCGGGGGAGCCGGCGGCCAGGGCGAGGTCGAGGTCGACCTCGGCGACCGCCCGCATCGCCTCGGCGTACCGGCGCAGCACGTCTTCGGACAGCGGGGCGCCGGCGGCGCGCGCGGCCTCCACGGCCCGCCCGAGCGCCGCCGCGAACGGGCCGTCCGCCCAGACCCGCCAGCCCAGCCCCTCGAGGAGGTCGGCCACGACCTCCCCGGGGCCCTCGTCGCCGCCGGGCCCGGCGAGCGTGCAGTGCGCGGTCCCGAGCAGCTCGTGCCGCGAGGGTGGGGGGGCCTCGAGGGCCTCGACGATGGTGCGCACCCCGGCGACCGGCACCCCGCCGTGCTCGACGAGGGCCCGGACGAGACGCACCCGCTCGACGTGCTCCTCGCCGTAGTCGGCCGAGGTGCGGCTCGTCGGGGTCCCGGGCTGGAGGACTCCCTCGCGGAGGTAGTACTTCAGCGTGTGGACCGGGACGCCGGTCCGCTCGGCGAGCTGGGAGATGCGCAACGGGGCTCCTGTCGGAGGCGGGGCTTGACACTGGAGAGTGCCACTATCCATCATGGACGCACCAGACAGCGCCACTATCCAGTCAGGAGCCTCCCATGGACCGGGTCACCCACGCGTACGACGGGCCGTTGACCGTCTTCCTCATCGGCCTGCGGGTCCACAAGCCGTGGAAGGTCGGCATCGTCCGCCAGGCCGCTGCCGCGATGCCGCGGATGATCGTCGAGCTCGAGAGGAACAAGGCGGCCGCCGAGCGCGGCGAGGCCGAGCACCTCGGCTACCTCGGCAGCCGCTCGACCGTGCACCTCATGGCGACGACGATGGTCCAGTGGTGGCGCAGCGTCGAGGAGCTCTACGCCTACGCCAACGCGGTCGACCACCTGCACCGGCCGGCGTGGACCGAGTTCTACCGGGTCGCCAAGGCCGACCCGGGTGCGGTGACCATCTGGCACGAGACCTACACGGTGCCGGCGCACGGCGCCGAGAGCATCTACTCGGGGCCGAAACCCCTGGGGCTGGCCTCGATCGCCGGCACCATCCCGGTCGGGCGGCGTGGCGAGACGGCACGGCAGCGGCTGGGCGGCACGACGACCGCCTGAGCTACGCGACCTCGGCCCGGGCCGCCGCCGCGAGGGCGCACACCCGGGCGTCGAGGCGCGCGTCGCCGGTCGCGGCGTGGACGAGCCAGGCGGCGCGCAGGTCGGCGACCGTGGGCCAGCGGTTCTCCCAGGACACGAGGCGCTCGGCGAGCAGGTCGAACACGTCGTCGCACAGGCTCGGGGCGAAGACGATGACGGGGGTGCGCGCCCGGGTCAACGCGGCTGCACGGCGCGCGGCCAGCGGCCCGCCGCCGACGACGAGGGCCGGGCGGTCCGGCCGCGGGAAGGCGAGCAGGCGGGTGCGGTCCCGGGCGATGCGCTGGGCGGCGGTGGCGGACGGTGGCACGGGCGCTCCTCCTCGGCTGGCGGGTGCGCCCAGCGTGGCCCACGGATGTTGCACCGCGTGCGGCGCCGTGTGACATCCGTGTTGCGCGCGACGCGGCGGCGGCCGCCCGGGGTCCTCTGCCGGCCCCGGGCGGCCGCGTCCTGCTCGCCGTGGGTCAGCAGCCGTGCCGGCGACGCCACGGCCCGGTGATCGCGAAGACGACCCCGGGGTCCTGGGAGTTGGCGAAGAGGAAGCGTCCGTCGTGCGAGAAGTTCGCGCCCGCCATCTCGCTGTCCTGGCGGTTGAGGGCGAGGAACGCGGTGTGGCCCCGCAGGTCGTCGAGGACGAGGTGGTTGCGGCCGTCGCCGTCCTCGCAGACGACGAGCCCGCCCCACGGGCTGACCGTGATGTTGTCCGGGCCGTCCGGGTCGGTGTCCTGGTCGGCGGGGGTGTAGGCGTAGTGGCTCTTGAGGGTGATCGTCCCGCGCCGGGTGTCGAAGAACCAGATCTGGCCGTCGTGCTCGGCCGCCGACCCGTCGCTCGTCCGGGCGAACGAGGAGTCGAAGTAGAACCCGCCCTTGTCCCACCACATCCCCTCGAGCTTCCGGGCCCGGGTGATGGCGCCGCCGGGCGTGCCGGTCGACCCGGGTCCGTCGAACTGCTTGCGCGTCGAGGTCGTGCGGGCGTCGCGGTCGGGAACCTCCTTCCAGCGCACCGAGAGCGTCGTCCCGAGGCGGGAGTAGACGGACAGGTCCGGGACGAAGGTGCCCCGGTCGGTGACGTACATCGCCTCGAGCGTCCCGGCGTCGTCGGCGAGGTGGTGGAAGCCCCGGCGACGTGGCGCGTGCCGGTCCGGGCTCCAGCGGTAGAGCAGCCCGTTCGGGTTGCCGGCGTCCTCGGTCGAGTAGACCTGCCCGCGCTCGGGGTCGACGACGACCGCCTCGTGGGGGAAGCGACCGAAGGCCTTGATCGGCCGGGCGTTGCGCGGGTTCGTCGGGTCCTGCGGGTCGACGTCGAAGACGTAGCCGTGGTCCTTGCGGACGTCCTTGGTCGGGTCGGCCTTCTGCTCGGTCTCCTCGCAGGTGAGCCAGGTGCCCCACGGGCTGACCCCGCCCGCGCAGTTGGACCAGGTGCCGGCGAGGGAGACGACCTCCGAGACGCGGCGGCCGTGGCGGTCGACGGTGATCGTCGTCGTCCCGCCCTTCGGGCTGCCCTCGTCGTAGGTGATGCCGGGCCGGTGCGGGACGGGCATCGACGCGGACGAGCCGTTCTCGTGGTTCGAGACGAGGACCCAGCCACCGCTGCGGGTGCGGAAGGAACCGGTGCCGTCGTAGCGCGACGGGCTCTGCTCGCCGCCGTCGTCGAGGGTGGTCGGCTCGACCGGGTTGCCGCTGTTGCCGGCCACCGCGAGCACGGTGTACGAGAAGCCGGCCGGCAGGTCGAGCAGGCCGTGGGGGTCGGGGACGAGCGGTCCGTAGCCGACCGCGTCCTCGTCGTGCTCATGGCGACCGCGCGGGTGCGCCGAGGCGGTGGGTGCAGCGGTCAGCGTCGCGGCACCGACGCCGGCGGCGGTCAGGCCGATGAACGAGCGGCGGCGCAGGTGGGTGTCGGGCACGGGTCCTCCAGGCGGGGCTCTCGCAGCCGCCGGACGGCGGCCGTCGCGGGACACCCTCGTCCGCTCGGGGAACGGCCGGCAGGCACGGGCGGTGACGAGCCGGTGAACATCTCGCCAGCACTCGGTCAGCTGCTCGGTCCGGCCGGTGCGGACCGGCCCACCCGCGCCGGGTCAGGCGTTGTTCTGCGCCTCCTGCTGGGCGGCGTGCCGCGCGAGTACCTCGGTCAGCTTGTTCGCCCCGGCCATGACGGTGGCGGCGTGCAGCCGCCCCGGCTGCCGGGACAGGCGCTCGATGGGTCCGGAGATGGACACCGCGGCGATGACCCGGCCGGAGGGGGAGCGCACCGGCGCCGAGACCGAGGCGACCCCCGGCTCGCGCTCGCCGACGCTCTGCGCCCAGCCGCGCCGACGCACCCCGGAGAGCGCGGTCGCGGTGAACGCCGCGCCCTGCAGGCCGCGGTGCAGCCGGTCCGGCTCCTCCCACGCGAGGAGGATCTGGGCCGCCGAGCCGGCCCGCATGGAGAGGGTGGCGCCGATCGGGATGGAGTCACGCAGTCCGACCGGGCGCTCGGCGGCCGAGACGCACACCCGGTACTCGCCCTGGCGTCGGAAGAGCTGGGCCGACTCGTTCGTGTGGTCGCGCAGCGCGCCGAGGACCGGGCCGGCGGCGGCCAGCAGCCGGTCCTCGCCGGCCGCCGCCGCGAGCTCACCGAGGCGGGGGCCGAGCACGAAGCGGCCCTGGAGGTCGCGGGTCACGAGCCGGTGGTGCTCGAGCGCGACGGCCAGCCGGTGGGCCGTCGGGCGGGCCAGGCCGGTGGCCGTGACGAGCTGGGCGAGCGTCGACGGGCCGGCCTCGAGGGCGGACAGGACGATGGCCGCCTTGTCGAGGACGCCGACCCCACTGCTGTTGTCCATGTCTTGATATTGACGTCTCATTGCCTGAGACGCAAGTCCGTGCACGGTGTGGGCGTGCGAATCTCGGCATGACGGCGACGGCGCGGTGCCGCCGGTCCGCCGTCGACCCAAGCCGCGGCCGACCGCCGCGACCGACGTGAGAGGTGTGTGGGATGGCCGGAACACTGGCCGAGAAGGTGTGGGAGCAGCACGTGGTGCGCCGGGGGGACGGCGAGCCGGACCTCCTCTACATCGACCTCCACCTGCTCCACGAGGTCACGAGCCCGCAGGCCTTCGACGGCCTGCGGCTGGCCGGCCGGCCGGTGCGCCGCCCCAACCTCACCCTCGCCACCGAGGACCACAACGTGCCGACCACCCCGGGCCCGATCACCGACCCGGTCAGCCGCACCCAGGTCGAGACGCTCCGCCGCAACTGCGAGGAGTTCGGCGTGACCATCTACCCGATGGGCGACGTCGAGCAGGGCATCGTGCACGTCGTCGGCCCGCAGCTGGGCCTGACCCAGCCCGGGATGACCATCGTCTGCGGCGACAGCCACACCTCGACGCACGGCGCGTTCGGCGCGCTCGCCTTCGGCATC
>JACXUW010000537.1 GCA_014763705.1 Micrococcales bacterium
CCCCGAGCGCGCGCGTATCGGGTGACCCGATATCGCCGCGCTTCCCCCGGGAACGGTTCTCGGGTGAGGCGCAGTGGTATCGGGCCACCCGATACCCGTGGGAGCGCGTGACGCGGCGGCCGACGGTGGTTACCCTCGGGTAATGCCCGACGTCATCGCCGACCCGGAGACCGACCCCCGCGCCACGTACGCCGTCGACCCGGCGCGGGTGCGCGCCCTGACCGCCCGGGTCGTCGCCTCGGGCGAGCCGCTGACGACGCACACCCCGATGACCGGCGCGCCGCTCGCCACCCTCCCGACCGCCACGGCCGCCGACGTCGCGGTCGCGGTCGACCGGGCCCGTGCCGCCCAGCGCCGGTGGGTCGCGGTACCGGTCGCGGAGCGCGCCCGCCGCCTCCTCACCCTCCACGACCTCGTCCTCACGCGTCAGTCCGAGCTGCTCGACCTCGTCCAGCTCGAGTCCGGGAAGGCCCGCAGCCACGCGTTCGAGGAGGTCGCCGACGTCGCGATCGTCGCCCGGTACTACGCGCGCCGGGGACCCGCTCACCTCGCCGACGAGCCGCACCTCGGGGTCTTCCCGGTCCTCACGCGCTCCACCGAGCACCACCGGCCCAAGGGCGTCGTCGGCATCGTCTCGCCGTGGAACTACCCCCTGAGCCTCGCGGTGACCGACGCCCTGCCGGCGCTCGTCGCGGGCAACGCGGTCGTCCTGCGCCCGGACCCGCAGGGCTCGCTGACCGCCCTCGCCGCCGTCGACCTGCTCGTCGAGGCGGGCTTCCCCGCCGACCTCGTGCAGGTCGTCCTCGGCGGTGCGGACACCGGGGCCGCGGTCGTCGAGCGCACCGACTACGTGTGCTTCACCGGCTCGACCGCGACCGGACGCGCGGTGGCCGCCGCCGCCGGCCGCCGGCTCGTCGGCGCCAGCCTCGAGCTCGGCGGGAAGAACAGCGTCTACGTCGCCGACGACGCCGACCTGCGACGGGCCGTCCCGGGGGTGCTGCGGGCCTGCTTCGCCTCCGCCGGACAGCTCTGCGTCAGCGCCGAGCGGCTCCTCCTCCACGAGCGGGTCGCCGACGAGTTCCTCGGCCGCTTCCTCGAGGCGGTCTCGGCGGTCCGGCTCTCGACCGGCCTGCACTGGGACGCCGACATGGGCAGCCTCGTCGGCCCGGCCCAGCTCGAGCGGGTGCTCGCGCACGTCGACGACGCCGTCGCGAAGGGCGCCACGGTCCTCGCCGGCGGCCGCGCCCGCCCCGACGTCGGGCCGTACGTCGTGGAGCCCACGGTCCTCGCCGGCGTGACCTCGGCGATGGCCTGCCGCGACGAGGAGACCTTCGGACCCGTCGTCGCCGTGCACCGGGTGGCCGACGACGACGCCGCCGTCGCGCTGGCCAACGACACCGAGTACGGCCTCAACGCGTCGGTCTGGACCCGCGACACCCGCCGCGGACGCGCGCTCGCCGCCCGCATCGAGGCCGGGACGGTCAACGTCAACGAGGGCTACGCGGCGGCGTGGGGGAGCATCGGCTCGCCGATGGGCGGGATGAAGGCCTCCGGGCTCGGGCGCCGGCACGGCCGCGAGGGCATCCTCAAGTACACGGAGGCCCAGAACGTGTCCGTGCAGGGCCTGGTCAACGTCGCCGACCTCCCCGGGCTGCGTGGCGCCTCGTACGCGCGGGCCCTCACCGGCGCGCTGCGGGCCATGCGCGCGGCGAGGCTCCCGTGACCCCGGCGGAGCGGCCCGACGTCGACCTCGTCGTCATCGGGTCGGGGTTCGGCGGGTCGGTCGCCGCGCTGCGGGCCGCGGAGAAGGGGTACCGCGTCCTCGTCCTCGAGGCCGGCCGGCGGTTCGCCGACGAGGACTTCGCCCGGACGTCCTGGGACCTGCGCCGCTTCCTCTGGGCCCCCCGCCTCGGGTGCTACGGGGTCCAGCGCATCCACCGGCTCCCGGACGTCGTCGTGCTCGCCGGGGCCGGCGTCGGCGGCGGCTCCCTCAAC
>JACXUW010000082.1 GCA_014763705.1 Micrococcales bacterium
GCTCCGGCGGTCCGGGTGCGGGCGGGCCGGTCTCGCTGAGCACGGCCGACGTCGCCACCCTCGACACCCTGCCCGGCATCGGCCCGGTCCTCGCGCAGCGCATCGTCGACTGGCGCACCGCGAACGGCCGGTTCACGAGCGTCGACGAGCTGGGGGAGGTGAGCGGCATCGGCGAGAAGCTCCTCGCGCAGGTCCGGCCGCTCGTCGTGCCGTGAGCCGCCCGGGTGCGTTCCTCCAGCGCGCCGGCGACGCGCTGCCCGCCGAGGGCGGCGACGTCCGGCTGCTCGCTCCCGCCGTCCTCGCCTGGGCGGTCGCCGCCGCCACGCTCGGCTGGGGATGGCCCGCCCGGCTGGTGGTCTCCGGCGCGCTCGCCGCCGTCGCGCTCGCGCTCCGGTCGGTGGCCCGGCGCCGCCCGGACGGGGCGGCGGCGCGCTGGCGCTGGCCGGTCGTCCTCGGTCTCCTCCTCGTCACCCTGCTCCAGGCGGCGGCCGTGGCCGGAACGGCGCTGCGCGAGCAGGGTGGCGTGCGCGACCTCTCCGAGCGGCGGGCCGCCGTCACCGCCGACGTGCTCGTCACCGGCGAACCCATCCGCGTGGCCGCCCAGGACCGGTCCGACCGCGTGCTGCGGACGGGCACGGTCCAGCTGCTCACCGGCCGCGGGCGCACCACCACCACGTCGGCCCCGGTGCTGCTCACCGGTGGCCCCGACCTCTCCGCTCCGGCGTGGCACGCGACGATCCGGGTCCACGGGCGGCTCGGCCCGCTGGACCCCGCCGACGACCGGGTCGCCACGCTCACCGTGTCCGGCACCCCCGAGGTGCTCTCCCCGCCCGGTGCCGTGGCGCGGGGTGCCGAGCGGCTGCGTGCCGGGCTGCGCGACGCCGTCGACCCTGCCCCGGCCGACGCCCGCGGCCTCCTGCCCGGGCTCGTCATCGGTGACACGAGCCGCACCCCGCCCGACCTCACCGAGGCGATGCGGGCCACCGGGATGACCCACCTGACGGCGGTGTCGGGCTCGAACGTCGCGGTCGTCGTCGGGATGGTCCTCGGCCTGTCCGCGGTGCTCGGGGTGCCCCGGCGGCTGCGGCCGGTGCTCGCCGGCCTGGCGCTCGCCGGGTTCGTCGTCCTGGCCCGTCCCGAACCGAGCGTCGTGCGGGCGGCGGCGATGGGGGCCATCGGCCTGCTCGGGCTGAGCGGCTCGCGGCGCTCGGCCGGGCTGCCGGTGCTCGGCGGAGCGGTCGTCGTCGTCCTCACCGCCGACCCGTGGCTCGCCCGCTCCTACGGCTTCGTGCTGTCGACCCTCGCCACCCTCGGGCTGCTCCTCTTCACGCGCCCCTGGGGCGAGGCCGTCGGCGCGCGGCTGCCCCGGTGGCTCGCGCCGTTCGGTCCGGCCCTCGCCGTCCCGGTGGCGGCGCAGGTCACGACGGCGCCGGTCATCGTCCTGCTCCAGGGCTCGGTGAGCCTCGTCGGGGTGGTGGCCAACCTGCTCGCGGCGCCGCTCGTGCCGCCGGCCACGGTGGCCGGCGTGGCCGCCTCGCTCGTCTCGCTCCTGTGGGGCCGCGGCGCCGAGCTCGTCGCGTGGGTGGGCGTCGTGCCGACATCGCTCATCGCCCGGGTGGCCCGGCTCGGGGCGCAGGTGCCGGGCGGGACGCTGCCGTGGCCCGACGGCCCGCCCGGCGCCCTCCTCCTCGCCGCGCTGCTCCTCCTCGTCGTGCTCACCGGCCGGGCGCTCGTCGCGGGCGTGGGTCGTCACCCCGTCGTGGCGTTCGGCGTCGTCGCGCTCACCGGCGCGCTCCTGCTGCCGACCCGCGTCGTCACCTGGCCGCCCGACGGCTGGCGGGTCGTCGTCTGCGACGTCGGCCAGGGCGACGCCGTCGTCCTGCGCTCCGGGCCGGGTCGCGCCGTGCTCGTCGACACCGGCCCCGACCCGCCGCTCGTCGACGGCTGCCTCGACCGGCTCGGGGTGCGCACCCTCGACGCGGTCGTCCTCACCCACTTCCACGCCGACCACGTCGACGGCCTGCCGGGCGCGCTCCGCGGCCGCACGGTGCGCCAGCTGCTCGTCTGTCCGGTGCGCGAGCCCGCGGCCGCCGCCGCGACGGTCGACCGCGAGGCCCGGGCCGCCGGTGTGCCCGTCGTCGCCCTGCACGCCGGCGACCGGCTCACCCTCGGCGAGCTCGACGCCGTCGTGTGGAGCCCGTGGCGCCGCATCGGGGAGGGCTCGGTCCCGAACAACGCCAGCATCGTCCTCGCCGCGCGCACCGGCGACGTCGACGCCCTGCTCCTCGGTGACGTCGAGCGCGAGGCCGCCCACGACCTCCTGCTCCGGCTGCGCCGCGACCCGGGGATGTCGGTCGCGGCGCACGGGTTCGAGCTCGTCAAGACCCCGCACCACGGCAGCGCCAACCTCGACCCCGACCTGATGGCCGCGGTCCGGGCGCCGGTCGGCGTCATCAGCGTCGGGGAGGACAACGACTACGGGCACCCGTCGCCGCAGCACCTCGCTCTGCTGCACCGGCTGGGCTACGCCGTCTACCGCACCGACCAGCGGGGCGACGTCGCGCTCGTCGAGGGCGGCGGCGGTACCCGGGTGGTGACGACCCGGTGACCGCCCGGAGCGCTGGGGTGCGGTGCGCGAGAACCCTGCTCAGATCGAGAAGGAGGGCTCCGGCTGCCGGGTCGTCGGCGCGGTCGACTGCGCGCCGGCGCTCTCGGCGAGGGCGTCGAGGGTCGCGCGGACCGCCGGCACCCGGCCGAGGTCCGGGGTGGTCAGCGCGGTGATGGTGCGGCGGGAGGCCGGCTGCATCGGCAGCGCGACGACGTCGTCGTGGTGCACGGTGCGCAGGATGAGGTCGGGGATGAGCGCCACCCCGAGCCCCTCGGCGACGAGGCCCAGGACGGCGACGTAGTCCTCGGTCTCGTAGGCGACGTCCGGGCGGAAGCCGGCGGCGTCGGCGAGCTGCACGAGGTGGCCGCGGCACCGGGGGCAGCCGGCGATCCACGGCTCGCCCGCGAGGTCGGCGAGCTGCACCGTGTCCCGGTCGGCGGCCGGGTGCGAGCGGGGGAGGGCCAGGCGCACCTCGTCCTCGAGGAGCGGGGTGATGACGAACTGGTCGAGGTCCTCCTCGCCGCGGGCGACGTCGGTGCCCTCGTACGAGAACGCGACGGCGAGGTCGCACTCGCCGGCCCGCAGTGCGGCGATGCTCTCCGGCGGCTCGGCCTCGGTGAACGAGATGCTCACGTCGGGGAAGCGCTGCTTGACGAGCGACAGCGCGCGCGGCACGAGGGTCGCCGACGCCGACGGGAAGGCCATGAGGCGGACCCGGCCGCTGCGCAGCCCGGCGATCGCGGCGACCTCCTCCTCGGCGGCGTCGAGCGCCGCGAGGACCGGGCCGGCGTGCCGCGCGAGCACGAGCCCGGCCTCGGTGAGCCGGACGTTGCGCCCGACCCGCTCGACGAGCACGGTGCCGGTGCGCTGCTCGAGGCGACGGACCATCTGCGAGATGGCCGGCTGGGTGTAGCCGAGGGAGGCGGCGGCCGCGGTGAAGCTGCCCTCGTCGGCGATCGCCCGCATCACGCGTAGGCCGGCGGCGTCGATCATGGGCACCATCCTATAAGCCCGTGTTATCGAGGGCCGGCGATGTGCAACACCGCGTCATCCGGCTCGGTGGGCCACGCACCCGGCGGCGGTGTCGGTGGGTCGGGGGATACTGGGACGGTGACGGAGGCCCCCACCACGCCCGCCGCGTCGGCGCCGCGCCTCGCCGCCCGCGACGCCGTGGGGCAGACCCCGCCGTGGGCGACCCGCGAGCTGCCGGCCGAGACCCGCGCCCCCGGCGCCGTCGACCGGCTCGCGGCCGTCCTGCGCGAGCACCCCGGCACCCTCGTCCTCACCGGCGCCGGCATGTCCACCGACTCCGGCATCCCCGACTACCGTGGCCGCGACGGTACCCGCCGGGTGATGCCGATGCAGCACGGCGAGTTCTGCGCCTCGAGCGAGAACCGGCAGCGGTACTGGGCGCGCTCCTTCGTCGGCTGGCAGCGCTTCAGCCGCGCCGAGCCGAACGCCGGCCACCACGCGGTCGCCACCCTCCAGGACGCCGGGCTGCTCGGCGCGGTCGTCACCCAGAACGTCGACGGCCTGCACCAGGCGGCCGGTTCGCGCGCGGTCACCGAGCTGCACGGCACGCTCGCCGAGGTCGTCTGCCTCACCTGCGGCGACCGGTCCGGCCGCGAGGAGCTCCAGGCCCGGATGGCCGCCGCCAACCCGGGCTTCGGGGCGCGGGTGCGTGGCGAGGCGCCGGACGGCTCGCGGGTCAGCAGCCAGATCCGCCCGGACGGCGACGTCGTCCTGCCCGACGACGCCGTCGCCGGCTTCCGGCTGCCGCTCTGCCTCGGCTGCGGCGCGGACACCCTCAAGCCCGACGTCGTGTTCTTCGGCGGCTCGGTGCCGCGCGAGCGGGTCGAGGCCTGCTTCGCGCTCACCGACGCCGCGCCGGCCCTCCTCGTCCTCGGCTCCTCGCTCGCCGTGATGTCCGGGTTGCGCTTCGTCCGGCACGCGGCGCGGCGGGGCATCCCCGTCATGGCGGTCACCCGGGGCCCGACCCGCGGCGACGAGCACATGACGCTCCGGGTCGACGCGCCCCTCGCCCCGACGCTCGAACGGCTCGTCCGGCACGCGGCGGCGGCGTGAGCGACGTCGAGATCCGTTCTGCCACACCAGCGGACCTGGCGGGGATGGCGGCCATCTACAACGACGCCGTCGCCCGCACGGTCGCCACCTTCGACGTCGAGCCGCGCCCCGACGACCACTACGCCGACCGCCTCGCCTCCACCCGCCGCGGCGACCACGTCCTCGTCGCCGTCGACGCCGAGGGCGCCGTCCTCGGCTACGCCTTCTCCGGCACCTACCGGCCGCGCACCGCCTACGACGGCACCCGCGAGGTGTCGGTCTACCTCGCCGAGCACGTGCGGGGCCGCGGTCTCGGCCGCCGGCTCTACGACGAGCTGCTCGCCCGGGTCGACGCCGACGGCATCCACACATGCGTCGCCGTCATCGCCCGGCCCAACCCGGCGAGCGAGGCCCTGCACCGGGCGCTCGGCTTCGAGCACGTCGGCACCCTGCGCGAGGTCGGCCACAAGTTCGGCAACTGGGTCGACACCGCGTTCTGGCAACGGCTGCGCCCGGACCCCTCCTGACGTCGCACGGCCGCCGCGGCCCTCACTCGGGGCGCACGTCGTGGATCGGCTCCTTGGGTAGCCGCTTGACCTTGCGGGTCCGGCGCCGGCGGCTCGGGATCATCGAGCGCATCTCCTCGAGCCGGCCGAAGCAGAGCAGCCGGTCGCCGGCCTCGAGGACGTGGTGGCTGTTCGGGTTCGGGATGACCGTCGTCCCCCGGTGCAGGGTGAGGGCCGTGATGTCGCGTTCGCGAAGACCGCTGTCGCCCAACGACTTCCCGACGAGGTCGGAGGCCTCGTGCACCGCGATCTCGGCGACTCCGTAGCCGGTCGAGACGGTGAGCCGCTGCCGCACGTCGATCTCGGGGAACGCGACCTGGTTGTCGATGTGGTCGATGATCGCGCCGGCGACGTCGAGCTTGGTCGCCGTCTCGATGCCCTCGAGCCCGGGGGAGGAGTTGACCTCCATGACGAGCGGACCGTCGGCCCCCTCGAGCATGTCGACGCCGGCGACCCGCAGGCCCATGATCTGCGCCGAGCGCACCGCCGCCCGCTCGAACTCCGGCTCGAGCTCGACCGGCTCGACCGAGCCGCCGCGGTGCACGTTGGAGCGGAACTCCTCACCCTTGGCGACGCGCCGCATCGCCGCGACGACGCGGTCGCCGACGACGAGCGCCCGGATGTCGCGGCCCCTGCTCTCCTTGACGAAGTGCTGGATCAGCACGTTCTGGCGGGTCGACTGGAGCGTCTCGATGATCGCCTCGGCGACCTTGAGCTCCGGGGCGAGGATCACCCCGATGCCCTGGGTGCCCTCGAGCAGCTTGATGACGACCGGTGCGCCGCCGACCCGCTCGATGGCGGGCACGAGGTCGGCCCGGTTGCGCACGAAGGTCGTCGCCGGCATCCCGATGTTGTGCCGCGAGAGGATCTGGGTGGCGCGCAGCTTGTCCCGCGAGTTCGCGATGCCCCACGAGGTGTTCGGTGTGTAGACGTCCATCTGCTCGAACTGGCGCACCACTGCGGTGCCGAAGTAGGTGATGGAGTTGCCGATCCGCGGCAGGATGGCGTCGTAGCTCGAGAGCCGCTTGCCCCGGAACTGCAGGTCCGGCTCGTCCCCGGAGAGGTCGATCCCGAACCGGAGGGTGTTGAGGACCTTGACCTGGTGACCCCGGTCGAGGGCGGCGGTGCGCAGGCGCTGCGTACTGTACGAGCGAGGCGCGCGGGAGAGGATCGCGAGCTTCATGGTTCCCCGGCGGGAGAGGACGGATGACGGACAGCCATTCCTACACCCTCGCAGGTTGGCGGGAGTGGGTGAGCCTCCCCGCGCTGGGTGTTCCCTGGGTCAAGGCCAAGCTCGACACCGGCGCCCGGTCCTCGGCGGTCCACGCGTTCGACCTCGAGGACCTGGAGCGCGACGGCCGGCGGTGGGCCCGCTTCAGCATCCACCCGTGGCAGCGCTCGGCCGCCGACGCGGTGCAGTGCGAGTGCCCGGTCCTCGACGTCCGCGAGGTGCGCTCGTCCTCCGGCCACGCCGAGGAGCGGCTCGTCGTCGCGATGGACCTCGTGCTGATGGGCCGCGAGGTCGCCGCGGAGGTGACCCTGGCCCGCCGCGACGAGATGGGCTTCCGGATGCTCGTCGGCCGCGAGGCGCTGCGCCAGGGCTTCGCCGTCGACCCCGGACGCTCTTACCTCGGCGGCCGGCCGCCGCTCGCGATGCGCCGCCGCAACCGGGGGAAGGGCTGATGGCGGCGCGCCGCGCCCTGCGGCCGTCGTTCGAGATCGGGCACGTCCGGGTGCGGGCCGGCCGCACGCAGTCGGTGTCGCTGCCGATCACCCGGCTGGTCACGGGCGCCGACGTCGAGCTGCCGGTGCGGGTGGTCCACGGCCGCGAGGACGGCCCGACGGTGTGGGTCGACGCCGCCATCCACGGCGACGAGGCGGTCGGGGTCGAGGTGGTGCGCCAGGTCGTCGCCGGGCTCGACCCGAAGACGTTGCGCGGCACCCTGATCGCCGTTCCGATCGTCAACGTCCTCGGGTTCTCGGTCGGTGAGCGCTACCTGCCGGACCGCCGCGACCTCAACCGCTCCTTCCCCGGCTCGCCGCGCGGCTCGCTCGCCGCCCGCATCGCGCACCTGTTCATGACCGAGGTCGTCGACCAGTGCGAGGTCGGCATCGACCTGCACACCGGCTCGGACCGGCGCACCAACCTGCCGCAGGTGCGCGCCGACCTCGAGGACCCGCGCACCCGGTCGCTCGCCGAGGCGTTCGCGGCCCCGGTGATGCTCAACTCCCGGCTGCGCGACGGGTCGCTGCGGCACGCCGCCCGCGAGCGCGGGGCGACCGTGCTGCTCTACGAGGCGGGGGAGGCCTGGCGGATGGACCGCTGGGCCGTCGACGCCGGCGTGCTCGGGGTGCGCCGGGTGCTGGCCGCGCTCGAGATGACCGACCCCGTCGCCGAGGACCCGCCGCCACCGTCGGCGGTCTCGTTCCGCAGCGGCTGGGTGCGCGCCCGGGGGACCGGGATGCTCCACCTCGAGGTGGCGCTCGGTGACCGGGTCGTCCGCGGGGCGCGGCTCGGCGGCCTGTTCGACTCGCTCGGCAAGCGGGTGCGGCTGGTGCACGCCGACCGCTCCGGCGTCGTCGTCGGGCGGACCGAGGCGCCGCTGGTCAACTCCGGGGACGCGGTCGTGCACATCGCCGAGGTGGAGGAGCCCGAGCCCCGGGGCTGACCGCGCTGGGCGGTCTCGCTGGGCACCGGGCGTCGCGCCGTGCCGATCGTGCTCTGCCGTGCCGATCGTGTCGTGCCGTGCTGATCCTGCCGTGCCGTGCCGTCATGGCACGGCGGCCGGGCGAGATCGCCGCGACGAGGCAGCGCGGCCGAGGCGACACAGGGGCCCCCGCCGGGGTCGGGCGGGGGCCCCTGCGCTGTCGGTCTGCTCGGTCAGACGCGGCGGAGGACCGCCGTCACCTTGCCGAGGATCGTCGCGTGGTCGCCGTCGATCGGCTCGAAGGCGGGGTTGTGCGGCATCAGCCAGACGTGGCCGTCGCGCCGCTTGAAGGTCTTGACCGTCGCCTCGTTGTCGAGCATCGCCGCGACGATGTCGCCGTTCTCGGCGGTCGGCTGCTGGCGGACGACGACCCAGTCGCCGTCGCAGATGGCGGCGTCGACCATCGAGTCGCCGACGACCTTGAGGAGGAAGAGCGAGCCCTCGCCGACGATCTGCTTGGGCAGCGGGAAGACGTCCTCGACCACTTCCTCGGCGGTGATCGGCACGCCGGCGGCGATCTGGCCGAGGACGGGGACGTAGGAGGCCTCGGGCCGCTCGTCGCCGATGCCGGTGACGTCGACGTCCTCCGGCTCGGGGCGGCGGTAGCCGGACCCGGCGCGGTCGGGGGAGACGACCTCGATGGCGCGCGGCCGGTTGGGGTCGCGCCGGAGGAAGCCCTTGCGCTCGAGCGCGGAGAGCTGGTGGGCGACCGAGCTGGGGGAGGTCAGCCCGACGGCCTCGCCGATCTCGCGCATGCTCGGGGGGTACCCGTGCCGGTCGACGGCGTTGCGGATCACCTCGAGGATCTTGCGCTGGCGGTGGGTCAGCTCGCCGCCGTCGCCGCGGTCGGGCATCTCGTGGATGTCGGCGTTCCTCGGACGTGCCATCTCGACCCCTTACGCTCCGGCGCCCGCGCGATGTGCGGTGCCTGTCTGGTGTTTGCGCAGGTCAGACGGTGTGTCGGTGGTGCCGTGCAGTCTGATCCGCATGCGGACATCGTACGGACGTCGAACACAGAATTCAAACATTCTTTCGACGCGTGTCTTGTCTGCCTCGAACATCCGTGCTACAACTCGTACAGACGTTCTATCGAACACCGGTTCGACGGCCGCCCTCGCGGCCGGGATGGAGGACATGATGAGTGCGATCGCCTGGGAGCCCGCCGAGCTCGGCCACCCCCACCCCGCGGCGCCGCGGCGCCCGTACCTCGTCGTGCTCCCCGGCGGCGGCGAGTCGGCCGTCTCCGAAGGCGGCGCGCTGCGCCTGACGGCCCGCGGCCGGCTGGTCCTCCTCGTCCTCGCGGCGCTCCTCGTCACGGTGCTGCTCGGCCTGCGCGGCCAGGGCGGCGCCACGGCCCTCGAGCCCGACCACGTCGTCTTCGTCGGCGCCGGCCAGACCCTCTCCGAGATCGCGGCGCACGAGCTGCCGCAGCTCTCGATGAGCGAGGGCGTCCTCGCCATCCAGCTGGCCAACGACCTGAGCACCGCCCAGGTCAGCGCCGGTCAGGAGCTCGTCATCCCACGCGGCTGACGAACCGACCGCGCGGCGGCGCGCACCGCCGCGACGGTCCCTCGCGTCCGAGTCCCTCGACCCGGCTCCGGACGCCGGAGGGCGTCGCCTCCCGTGCAGGAGAGGCGACGCCCTCCGTGCTGCCCACGGGAGGGCCGCGGCGGGACGACGGCACGACCGGGCGGCGAGCGGCTCGCCGGTGCCGCAATGGCCTCGGGCAGTGCCGGCGGCCGCAGCCCGGCGACAAGTTCGCCTGTGCCGCAAGGTCCTCGGATCGCGCCGGTGACCCGCCGATCCGGTCACGTCCGTCCCATCCGTCACCGACACTCGGCCGAACGGAGGACACCGCATCGACCGACCTGCCCTATCTGGGGACCCGTGCGGCCCCGACCCGGCGTGGCGGGTTCCGGCGCCCTCGCGCGGCGGCGGAGACTCGGCGCATGCGGACCAGACGGCGCAGCAGCTATCGCGTCACACACCACCCGGTCGTCCAGTGCGGCGGCCAGGGCCGGTGGGTGTGGTCGTGCGGCTGCGGCGCGCGGGGCTCCGTCCTCTCGGGCGGGTGGCACGGCGCCTTCACGGCAGCGCTGGTCCACCAGAGCCTCAGTCCGGGGGAGTAGACGTGCGGCCCGGGGATACACAGAGGGTCCCCGGGTCGCACTCCCCACCGCCGCCGGCTCTCGCTCCGCGGCGGTGGGGCCGGCGGCGGGGGCGCCGCCTGCAGGGAGGCCGCGGCACCGCATGTCCGGGTGCGCAGCGGTCCCTCCCCTCGTGACCACCGACCGGGCGCGAGGGGAGGGACCGTCCCGTCCTCGTGGACGGGTCCGGGACGCGGGCCGCGGCCTTCCTGCGTGCCCGGGGAACAGGGCTGTGGCGCTCCGCGTTGTGCAGTGATGTAATGAAGTAATCACTGCAAGGAGGCAATCATGCGACACCGACCAGATCCCGACCCGACGAGCGACCCCACGCCACGCGGCGGTGGCGGCGGCTCGTGGGGCCGGCGCGGTCCCGGTGGCCGCCGCGGCCCCGGTGGCGGTCCGGGTGGCCGCCGCGGGTTCGGCCACGGCCGGCCCGGCGGCTGGCAGCAGGGTGACCTGCCGAACGCCGACGACGCCGCCAAGTGGTTCACCGGGCGCCTGCCCGACGGCTGGTTCGACGACGTCGAGGTCACCGTCGACCGCGAGG
>JACXUW010000538.1 GCA_014763705.1 Micrococcales bacterium
GACCTCGGCTTCGCCCCACCACCCGAACCGGACCTCGGCGCGGCGTTGGAGGGTACGGCGATCGGGCGGGTCGACCGGGACGCCGTCGCCGACCTGGTCCTGACCCGGCTGGGCGCCCGCCGGTCGGCCTGGAACGCCGCCGACATCAGAGGCCAGACCGAGCAGATCGTCGCCGGCCTCGACGTCATCACCCCTGCCCCGGTCCGCGGCGAGCTGGTCGAGGACCTCACCGCGCGTGCCGTGGATCGGTGCGTGCCGCTGCTGGACCGCGGCGATGTTCCCGAGCACGTCCGGGCCTTGACGTCCCGGCGGGTGCTCGACGTCGAAGCCGACATCACCGCGCGCCTGGCCGCCCGCGCCGAACATCCCGGTACCCCGGAACCGGTCGGGGGCAGGGCCGGCGGGCGCACCCTGGGCCTGGCCCAGCATGGCGCGGTGGCCGCGCTGGGCGGCACCGCCCGGCTGGTCGTCATCGAGGGCGCCGCCGGAGCCGGCAAGACCACCGCGCTCGCCGCCACCCGCGACCTCCTCGCCGGGCGCGGGCACCGCGTCGTCGTCGTGACACCGACGTTGAAGGCGGCCCAGGTTGTGGAGGCCGAGACCGGCGCGGACGCGTTCTCCGCCGCGTGGCTGGCCCACCGCCACGGCCACCGCTGGGACAGCGACGGGCACCGCTGGCACGAGCAGGTGCCTGCGGACCCGCTGGCGCGGCTGCTGCCCGGTGACCTGCTCGTCGTCGACGAGGCCGGCATGCTCGACCAGGACACCGCCCAGTCCCTGCTCCACATCGCTGACACCGCCGGCGCCCGCCTCGCCCTCGTCGGCGATCCGCACCAGCTGCCCGCCGTCGGCCGCGGCGGCGTCCTCGACCACGCCGCCCGCTGGACCACCCCCGACGCGCACGTCCTCCTCGACGGCATCCACCGGTTCACCGACCCCGACTATGCCGCCCTCACCCTCCACATGCGCACCGGCCACAACCCAGCCGAGGTGTTCGACGCCCTCTACGAGCGGGGGCAGGTCGTCATCCACCCCACCCATGTCGAACGTACCGCCGCGCTCACCCGCGCCGACGGGCTCGTCATCGCCGACACCCGCGACCAGGTCGCCGCCCTCAACGCCGCCATCCGCGACCACCGCCGCACCCAAGGGACGCCTCCTCCGGGGCTGGCGGTCACCACCCGCGCGGGCGAGACCGTGGCGGCCGGGGACCTCGTCGCCACCCGACGCAACCACCCCGACCTCGGCGTGGCCAACCGCGACCGGTGGACCATCACCACCGTCAAGGACGACGGCTCGCTGACCGTCCACGGCCGGCGCGGCACCCGGCACCTACCCGCCGACTACGTCCAGGACCATGTCGAGCTCGCGTATGCCACGACCGTGCACGGCGCCCAGGGCGACACCGTGCCGGAGGCGCACTTCCTCCTCGACGACGCCACGGGCGCGGCCGCCGCCTACGTCGCCATGACCCGCGCGGAGGAGGCGCTGTTCATTGGCGGTGCGCTGCTGCAGTCGGAGAAGGAACCAGCGCCGAACAGCTGGTATGCGCGGCTCGCGCCGCTGTTCGGTGACGATGTGCAGGCCGATCCGATATGGGGCGGTGTGCGGCAGCTGGGCAGGGAAGCGGCGCCGCTGGCCAGGGCGCCCGACGATGCAGCGGCCAATCCGAAGATCGACCTCCCGCAATGGGCGACGCAGCCGATCGGTCCCGAACCAAGCCCGCCGCGCCCACTCGCGCCGTCAGCGGCGGGCGAGGAGCAGGGCGCCGATCCGCCGCTGCCGCCAGAGGCGATGCAACAGGCGGCGCGGCGTGGGGTGCTGCTGCACCGATTGCTCGAACGGCTGCCCGATGTGGCGCGCGAGAAGCGCAGCGATACCGCGCGTGCGTGGCTGGCTCGGCAGGCGGACGATCTGGCGCCGAACGCCGTTGGGCTCGTAGAACGAGCGGTAAAGCTCGGTGCGCGCGAACGCGCTCTCTGCAC
>JACXUW010000083.1 GCA_014763705.1 Micrococcales bacterium
GGCGTCGCGGTCGGCGAGCGACAGCGGCCGGACCGGTGAACGTGTGCGCAGCACGTGCACAGCCTAGGGTGCCGGGCCCGGCGCCCGAGGAGATCGGCTACCGGCCCTACAGCGGCTCGAGCCGTGGCTACCGTGCGTCGCTGGCCGGGCTCGTGGCCCGCGGCCACACGTTCGTCGTCGTCGAGGACGGCGAGGTCGTCTTCAAGACCGACATCGGCAGCCTCGCCCTCGGCTGCGCCCAGCTCCAAGGAGTCTGGGTGGCGCCCCACCTGCGCGGACACGGGCACGCGGTGCCGATGCTCGCCGCCGTGCTCGAGCAGGTGATGGCCGGGGACGCGCCCCTCGTCTCCCTCTACGTCAACGACTTCAACGCCGCCGCCCGCGCCACCTACGAGCGGCTCGGCTTCCGCCAGGTGGGCGAGTTCTCGACGGTCCTGCTGTGAGCGGGGGCTGACGGTGTCGTTCGCGGTGTGGACCCCGCTCACCGACGCCGACCTCCCGGCCCTGCGCGAGCTGGCGCGCGCCTGCCTGCGGGCCGACGGCGGCCTCCCACAGCTCGCGGAGGAGCCGATGCTGCGACGGCTCTTCCTCTCCGGTGAGGGCGTCGGTGGACGCGACGAGACGGGCGACCTGGTCGCCGCGGCGGCCGTCCGGGTCGGCCCCGCCGGGCACCGCACCGCGACCGGCCTCGTCCGGCCCTCGGCGCGGCACGGCGGCCTCGGGGCCCAGCTCGCTGCCTGGTGCGCGGAGCGGTCCGGGGGAGTGCTGCTGCGGGTCGTCGTCGAGTCGACCTCCCCGGGAACCGAACCCTTCCTCACCGGCCTCGGCCTGCGGCGCACCTTCGCCGAGCACGTCATGCGCCACGACCTCACCGGCATCCCGGTCATCCGACGTCCGCGCGGCCTCAAGGCGTTGCCGTGGAGCGAGGACACCGCCGGCCTCTTCCACCGGGCCTACCGCGCCGCGTTCGTCGAGCGGCCGGGCTTCCCGGACACCCCGCTCGAGGAGTGGGTGCACGACGTCGCGGACGAGGAGGGCTTCCGGCCGGACCTGTCGCGGGTGGTCCTCGACCACGAGGGCCGCGTCGCCGGGTTCGTCACGCTGACCGACGACTGGGTCGACCAGGTCGGGGTCGTCCCGGCGTGGCGCGGCCGGGGGCTGGG
This sequence comes from Micrococcales bacterium, assembly GCA_014763705.1. GTDB lineage: Bacteria > Actinomycetota > Actinomycetes > Actinomycetales > Dermatophilaceae > Phycicoccus. Next base: position 1,164 of record JACXUW010000083.1, read on the forward strand.
CGCGCACCTCGTGGCCCGCTCGGTCCGCTCGTTGGCGCGGGCCGGGTGCGCCCAGGCGTGGCTCGCGGTCAACGTCGACAACCCCGCGCACCTGCTCTACCTGCGGCTCGGCTTCGTCGACGCCGGCCTCCGCAGCCGGTGGGAGCGGGTCGGCTGACCCCGCCGCGGTCCGGCCGGCACGCTGGACCAGATACCCACTGGGGTATGCTCGCGACCATGTTCTGGCTGACCCTCGTCCTCGGCGTGCTCGTCGGTGTCGCGCTCGGCCTCCTCGGCGGCGGGGGCTCCATCCTCGCCGTCCCGCTGCTCGTCTACGTCGCCGGGATGGCGCCGGCCGAGGCGGTCGCCGGGTCGCTGCTCGTCGTGGGGGTCACCAGCCTCGCCGCCCTCGTGCCGCACGCGCTCGCCGGCCGGGTCCGCTGGCGGGTCGGCCTCGTGCTCGGCCTGTCGGCGATGGCCGGCGCCTACGCCGGTGGCCGGCTCTCCGGGTTCATCCCCGGCCCGGTCCTGCTGGCGCTGTTCGCGGTGATGATGATCGTCACCGCCGCGTCGATGATCCGTGGCCGCCGGACGCCGCCAGCGGGGGAGCGGGTCGGCCTGGGGCGGTCGGTCGCCCAGGGCGTCGGCATCGGGCTGGTCACCGGCACCGTCGGGGCCGGCGGGGGCTTCCTCGTCGTCCCCGTCCTCGTCCTCCTCGGCGGCCTCGAGATGCCGGTCGCCGTCGCCACCTCGCTGCTCGTCATCGCGATGAACAGCGGCGCCGGTCTCGCCGGGCACCTGCACACGGTGCAGCTGGACTGGGGCCTCGCCCTCCCCGTGACGGGGGTGGCCGTCGTCGGCAGCGTCCTCGGCGGCCTGCTCTCCGGGCGCGTCCCCCAGGAGTCCCTGCGCCGCGCGTTCGGGTGGTTCGTCCTCGCGATGGGTGCACTCGTCCTCGGCCAGAGCCTCCTCTCGGCCTGAGCTCCGGGAACCCATGCCCGGACGCCGGAAGGGCCCGTCCGCGGCTGCGGACGGGCCCTCCGGTCGACCGGTGTGCTCAGGGCACGCGGCTCACTTGGTCAGCGGGCCGAGGGTCGGGTCGTTGGCGTAGGCCTCGGCGGCGTTCTCCTTGGTCACGATGACCGGGGCGAGGAGGTTGGCCGGGACGACCTTGACGCCGTTGTTGTAGGACTTGTCGTCGTTGACCGTCGGCTTCTCGCCCTTCTGGAGCGACTGGACCATCGCGATGGTCTCGGCGACGAGCTTGCGGGTGTCCTTGTTGATGGTCGAGTACTGCTCACCGGCCATGATCGACTTGACCGACTCGACCTCGGAGTCCTGACCGGTGACGACCGGGATCGGCTTGCCGGCCTGCTTGCACGAGGTGATGATCGCGCGGGCCAGGGTGTCGTTCGGCGAGAGGACGCCGTCGATCGTCGCGCTCGAGTACGAGCCGGCGAGGAGGGTGTCCATCCGCTTCTGGGCGTTCTCGGCCTTCCAGCCCTGGGTGACGGCCTGCTCGAACTTGGTCTGCCCGGAGACGACCTTGAGGGTGCCGTCGTCGATCTTCGGCTGGAGGACGCTCATCGCGCCGTCGAAGAAGACCTTGGCGTTGTTGTCGTCCGGCGAGCCGGCGAACAGCTCGATGTTGTACGGCCCGTTCGGCTTCTTCTTGGCCATGCCCTCGAGGAGCGCCTGGCCCTGGAGGACACCGACCTTGAAGTTGTCGAACGCGACGTAGTAGTCGACGTCGGGGGTGTTGGTCAGCAGGCGGTCGTAGGCGATGACCGTCGCGCCGGAGTCCTTGGCCGCCTTGAGCTGGGTGCCCAGCTGCGAGCCGTCGATGGCCCCGACGACGATGACCTTGGCGCCCTTGGTGACCATGGCCTGGATCTGGTTCTGCTGCTCGGAGACACCGCCGTTGGCGAACTGGACGTCGCCCTTGAAGCCGGCCTGCGAGAGGCCGTCCTTGAACAGCTGCTCGGCGAGCACCCAGTTCTCGGAGGTCTTCTGGGGGAGGGAGATGCCGATGACCGAGTCGGCGGCGAAGCCGGCCGCGGAAGAGCTTCCGCTGCCGGAGGTGGCCGCGGTGTCGTCCGAGGCCGACCGGCCACAGCCGGTGAGGGCGAGGCCGGCGATCGCCGTGACCGCGAGCGCCTTGGTGAGGTGACGCATGTGTGCTTCTTTCTACTCGCGCGTCCCTGCGGACGCGGGGTCGGTGGCCGGGCGGCGGGGTGCCGACCGGTGGTCGGGGGACGGCTCAGCCGTCGGAGCGGATGGTGCTGGAGGTGGAGCGGACCTCGGACTCCGCCGGGTTCTCCTCGGCGATGGCCGTCTGCTCACCCGGCCCGTCGGCCCGGTTGCGGTCCCGGTTGCGCAGGAAGAGGCCGATGATCGAGGGGCGGCCCTGGCTCTTGTTGTAGACGTCGAAGGCCACGGCGATGAGGAGCACGAGGCCCTTGATCATCTGGGTGGCGTCCGCGCCGACGCCCTCGAGCTGGAGCCCGTTGTTGAGGACGGCCATGACGAGGCCACCGACGATCGACCCGACGACCGTGCCGACGCCGCCGGTGACGGCCGCGCCGCCGATGAAGACGGCGGCGATGGCGTCGAGCTCCCAGCCGACGCCGTCGAACGGGCCGGACGCGGTGGAACGAGCGACGAACATCATCCCGGCGAGGGCCGCGAGGACGGCCATGTTGGCCATGACGAAGAAGTTGATCTGCCGGCTCTTGACACCGGAGAGCTCGGCCGCGTGGCGGTTACCGCCGACGGCGTAGATGTGCCGGCCGAGGATCGTCTTGCTCGTGACGAAGCCGTAGACGAGGACGAGGACGACGAGGATGAGCCCGGAGACGGGGAAGCCCTTGCGGCCCGACGCGATGAGGAACATCGCCCCGAGGATGGCGACGCAGATGAGCGCGAGGCGGGTCCACATGGCCCAGGACTCCTCGACCTGGGCGCCGATCTTCTTGAGCCGGGCGCGGCTGCGGAGGGCGCCGTAGACGATGGCGACGCAGCCGAGGATGCCGAGGAGCACGGTGAGGTTGTTGTAGCCGGTGTTCGGTCCGACCTCGGGGAGCGACCCCGAGCCGATGACCTGGAACCCGTCCGGCACCGGCACGGTGTTCGACTTGCCGACGTACTGGTTGGCGCCGCGGAAGAAGAGCATCCCGGCCAGCGTGACGATGAACGCCGGGATGCCGACGCGCGCGACCCAGAAGCCCTGCCACACACCGACGAGAGCCCCGAGGGCGAGACCGAGGAGGATGCCGAGCGGCCAGGGGAGGCTCCAGTCGCGGATCGCGATGGCCACGACGATGCCGACGAACGCCGAGACCGAGCCGACCGAGAGGTCGATGTGCCCGGCGATGATGACGAGCACCATCCCGATGGCCAGCACGAGGATGTAGGCGTTGCCCTGGATGATGTTGTTGACGTTGTTCGGGTCCAGGGTCAGGCCGCCGGTCTTGATCTGGAAGTACACGATGAGCACGACGAGCGCGGCGACCATGCCGAGCTGGCGGATGTCGCCACCGAAGATCTTGCGGACGATGTTCATGGGGAGGTCCTCGCGTCGGGGGGTCAGGAGACGGCGTTCGCCTGGGTGCGGGTGGTGTTCTTCGTCATGAGCCGCATCAGCGACTCCTGGTCGGCCTCGCCCTTGTCGAGGCAGCCGGTGATCGCCCCTTCCGCGATCGTGTAGATCCGGTCGGCCAGCCCGAGCAGCTCGGGGAGCTCGGAGGAGACGACGACGACGCCCTTGCCCTGGTCCGCGAGGCGCTGGATGATCCCGTAGATCTCGTACTTGGCGCCCACGTCGATGCCGCGGGTCGGCTCGTCGAGGATGAGCAGGTCGGGCTCGGTGAAGAGCCACTTGGCGAGGACCACCTTCTGCTGGTTGCCGCCCGAGAGCTTGGAGACACCCTCCTCGACGGTCGGCGTCTTCGTGCGCAGCTCCTTGCGGTACTGCTCGGCGAACCGGAACTCCTCCGACTCATTGATGACGAGGCCGTCGGTGATCCGGGAGAGCTTGGCCGACACGGTCGTTCGCTTGATGTCGTCGAGGAGGTTGAGCCCGAGGGTCTTGCGGTCCTCGGTGACGTACGCGAGGCCCGCCTCGATGGCGTCGCGGACGTGCTTGAGGTGCAGCTCCTTGCCGTCCTTGAGGATCCGGCCGGCCAGCACGGTGCCGTAGGAGCGGCCGAAGATGCTGCGCATCAGCTCGGTGCGGCCCGCGCCCATGAGGCCGGCGAACCCGACGATCTCGCCGTGCCGGACGAAGAAGCTGGCGTCCTTGACGACGAGGCGGTCGGCCCGCACCGGGTGCTGCACCCGCCAGTTGTCGACCTCGAAGAACACCTCGCCGATGTGCGGGGTGTGCTCGGGGAAGCGGGACTCGAGGTCGCGGCCGACCATCCCGCGGATGATGCGGTTCTCGTCGACACCGTCCTCGCGGACGCGGAGGGTCTCGATCGAGCGGCCGTCGCGGATGATCGTGATGGCGTCCGAGATCTGCTCGATCTCGTTGAGCTTGTGGCTGATCATGATGCAGGTGACGCCGCGGCCGCGCAGGCCGTCCATGATCTGCAGCAGGTGCTGGGAGTCGGACTCGTTGAGGGCCGCGGTCGGCTCGTCGAGGATGAGCAGCTGGACGTCCTTGGACAGCGCCTTGGCGATCTCGACGAGCTGCTGCTTGCCGACCCCGATGTCCTTGACCTTGGTCATGGGGTCCTCGAAGAGGCCGACCCGCTCGAGCAGCTCGGCGGCCCTGCGCTGGGTGAGCACCCAGTCGATGGCGCCGCGCCGGGTCTGCTCGTTGCCCAGGAAGATGTTCTCCGCGATCGACAGCTCGGGGATGAGGGCGAGCTCCTGGTGGATGATGACGATGCCGGCGTGCTCGCTGTCGCGGATCGTCGAGAACTGGGCGGGGTGGCCGTTCCACAGGATCTCGCCGGTGTAGCTGCCGTGCGGGTGCACGCCGGAGAGCACCTTCATCAGGGTGGACTTGCCGGCACCGTTCTCGCCGCAGATCGCGTGGATCTCGCCGCGGCGGACGGTCATGTCGACGTCGGAGAGGGCCTTGACGCCCGGGAACTCCTTCGTGATGTGGCGCATCTCGAGGATGACCTCGTGAAGGCCGGCCGCAGGGGCGCTCGCGGCGCCCACCGGTGCGTCGTTGCTCATTCCCGTCCTCGGCGTTGAGGGGCAGTGGTGTGGAGGCGTGTGGTGGCGGCCGCCTCAGCCACTAATTGTTGTATGGCCGAACATATTGCAGACACCGTTGTCTGGCAAGACCCGCGTCGAACCCCTCCGGTAACGATCGGGTAACTCGCCGTTCACGTGGCGGCCCCGAGCCACGCGGACGGGTCGGCGATGACGTCGTCGAGCACGGTGAGGGCGGCCCCACGCGCCGGGGAGCTCGGCCCGCCGAGTGCGCGGGAGACCCGCACCTCGGCCCAGCGGGCGATGACCGCGCGGCGCTCGAGCTCGGCGAGGACACCGGGGGCCAGCCGGTCGTGGAGGGTCGCGTACGCCCCCCCGAGGACCACCTCGTCGACGTCGACGACGTTGACGACCGTGGCCGCCGCCTGCCCCAGCGCCCGCGCGGCCTCCGCGACGGCGTCCGCGGCCGGGCCGGGGACGGCGGCCGCGTCGGCGAGCCCGGTCGTCGTCGTCGTGGGCGGCAGGCCGGCCGCGGCGACCATCGCGTCGCGTCCGGCGTACGGCTCGAGGCAGCCGCGGGCGCCGCAGTGGCACGGGCGCCCCTCGGGGTCGACGACGACGTGCCCGATCTCGCCGCTCCACCCGTGCATCCCCTCGAAGACGCGTCCGCCGAGCACGACGGCCGAGCCGATGCCGACCGCGCCGTAGGCGAAGAGGAAGTTCTGCGACTCGGCCGGCCGGCCGTCGCGGCGGCGGCGCTCCTCGACCTCGGTCCTGGCCGAGAGGTCGGCGTCGTTGGCCGCTGCGACCCGCAGGGTGGCGAGGCCGGGGTGACCGGCCAGGGCCTCGTCGACGGCGATGTCGCGCCAGTCGAGGTTCGGGGCGTAGCGGAGCATCGCCGACTCGCGGCTGACCAGCCCCGGGAGCGCGACGCACGCCCCGGCCACGTGCATCCCCTCGAGGGTGACCGCCCGGACGGTCTCGGCGGCGAGGTCGGCGAGCCGGGCGAAGGTGCGCTCGGGGTCGCATCCGCGCAGGTCGACCTCGACGACCCGCTCGGAGACGGTGAGGCCGGTGAGGTCGAGGACGAGGGCCGAGAGGTGGTCGATGCCGACCGAGAGGCCGAGCCCGACGACCGAGCGGGCGGCCGGCACGAGCGGGACCGCCGGGCGTCCGGCCCGCGACGCCGTGAGCGGCTCGAGCTCGGTGACGAGTCGCGCCTGGATGAGCCGGTCGACGAGGTCGGAGACGGTGGCCCGGGCCAGCCCGACCTCGCCGGCGATCGCCGCCCGGGAGAGCGGTGAGCCGGCGGCGTGCGCGGCGACGATCCGCTGGAGCACCACGGCGAGGTTGTGCTCGCGCAGCGTGGACTGCCGCGCGGCCGCGCGACCGTCCCCCCGGGGGAGGGCGGGGCCGGAGCCCCGACGGCTCGTCGACGTCGACATGGGCGTCACCATAGCCCTGTCGGGGGCATTCATTCGACCAGAGAACAAATGGCGGAGCGGCGCCGGCGCCGCGGGGAGCGGGTCACGGACCGGGCGCGGCCGGACGGGCTGCGGGCGATGGCGTCGACGGCCGCACAAACCGCGCGGCGACACGGTGGCGCCCGTCGTTATCCTTGCCGGGTTGTCCTCCCACCACCCGAGGAGCCCACCCGTGGCCATGCGCATGTCGTCCCTGTTCCTGCGAACGCTTCGCGAGAACCCGGCGGACGCGGAGGTCCCGAGCCATCAGCTGCTCGTGCGGGCCGGCTACATCCGACGGGTCAGCCCCGGCATCTACACGTGGCTGCCGCTCGGGCTGCGCGTGCTGCGCCGCGTCGAGGCCATCGTCCGCGAGGAGATGGACGCCATCGGCTCCCAGGAGCTGCTCTTCCCGGCCCTGCTGCCCCGCGAGCCGTACGAGGCCAGCGGGCGGTGGGACGAGTACGGGGAGAACGTCTTCCGGCTCAAGGACCGCAAGGACGCCGACTACCTGCTCGGGCCGACGCACGAGGAGATGTTCACCCTCGCCGTCAAGGACCTGTACTCCTCGTACAAGGACCTGCCCCTGTCGATCTACCAGATCCAGACGAAGTACCGCGACGAGGCGCGGCCGCGGGCCGGCCTGCTGCGCGGGCGTGAGTTCGTCATGAAGGACAGCTACTCCTTCGACCTCGACGAGGCCGGGCTCGACAAGAGCTACCAGCTGCACCGCGACGCCTACGTGCGGATCTTCGACCGGCTCGGCTTCCACTACGTCATCGTCCAGGCGATGGCCGGCGCGATGGGTGGCTCGAAGTCCGAGGAGTTCCTCGCGACCGCCGAGAACGGCGAGGACACCTACGTGCGCTGCCCGCACTGCGGGTACGCGGCGAACGTGGAGGCGGTGCAGGTGCCCGTCCCGGACCCCCTCGACGCGACGGGCGTCCCGGCCGCGCACGCCGAGGACACCCCGGACACCCCGACCATCGACACCCTCGTCGCGCACCTCGAGGCGGCCTTCCCCCGCGCCGACGGACGGTCGTGGACGGCGGCCGACACGCTGAAGAACGTCGTCGTCATGCTCGTCCACCCCGACGGCACCCGTGAGCCCCTCGCGATCGGGGTCCCCGGCGACCGCGAGGTCGACGAGAAGCGGCTCGGGGCCCAGGTCGAGCCGGCGTCGGTGGAAGCCTTCGAGGAGAAGGACTTCGCCCGCTACCCGACGCTGGCCAAGGGGTACATCGGGCCGGGCGCGCTCGGGCTGGAGCAGAGCTCCGGCATCCGCTACCTGCTCGACCCGCGCGTCGTCGACGGCACGGTGTGGGTGACCGGCGCGGACGAGAGCGGGAAGCACGTCCTCGACCTCGTCGCCGGTCGCGACTTCACCGCCGACGGGACGATCGAGGCGGCCGAGGTCCGCGACGGCGACGCCTGCCCGTCCTGCGGCCACGGCCTCGAGTCGGCCCGTGGCATCGAGATGGGCCACATCTTCCAGCTCGGCACCAAGTACGCCGAGGCCCTCGACCTCAAGGTGCTCGACGAGCACGGCAAGCTGCGCACCGTCATCATGGGGTCCTACGGGGTCGGGGTGTCGCGGGCCGTCGCCTGCGTGGCCGAGGGCAACCACGACGAGCTGGGGCTCGTGTGGCCGCGCGAGCTGGCGCCGGCCGACGTCCACCTCGTCGCCACCGGCAAGGACGACGAGGTCTTCCGCTACGGCGAGGAGCTCACCCGCGCGCTGGAGGCCGAGGGTCTCGAGGTGCTGTTCGACGACCGCCGACAGGCTTCTCCCGGAGTCAAGTTCAAGGACGCCGAGCTGATCGGCGTCCCGACCATCGTCGTCGTCGGGCGCGGCCTGGCCGAGGGGCGCATCGAGGTGAAGGACCGACGCTCGGGCGAGCGTCGCGAGGTCGCGGTGGCCGATGCCGTGCGCGAGGTGCTGGCGGAGGTCGGTCGCGCGTGAGCCGGCGCGTCGAGGCCGTGGTCTTCGACTGGGGCGGCACGCTGACGCCCTGGCACGACGTCGACCTGCCCGAGCAGTGGCGGGTGTTCGCCCGGGAGGTCCACGGCATCCCGGTCGGGTCGTCCGAGGTGCCGCAGGAGGACCTCGACGAGGCGCACCGGCTCGCCGACCGGATCCACGAGGTCGAAGCCGCGGCGTGGCGGCGGGGCCGCGACGATCACTCCTCGGCGTCCCTCGCCGAGATCCTCGACGCCGCCGGGGTCGACGCGGAGCACGACCGGCACCACCTCGCGCTTGCGGCCTACCGCCGGTTCTGGGAGCCCCACACGTACACCGACCCGCAGGTCCGCCCTGTGTGGGAAGGGCTGCGCGAGAGGGGTATCCGCGTCGGCGTGCTGTCGAACACGATCTGGTCGCGGGCCTACCACCGCGAGATCTTCGAGCGCGACGGCGTGCTCGACCTGCTCGACGCCGACCTCTACTCGAGCGAGCTCGACCACGTCAAGCCGCACCCGGAGGTGTTCCTCGCGGCCTGCCGGGCGGTCGGGGTGGAGCCGGCCGCGGCCGTGTACGTCGGCGACCGGATGTTCGAGGACGTGCACGGCCCGCAGCAGGTCGGGATGCGCGCCATCTGGGTGCCGCACTCGGTCCTGCCGGAGAACCAGAAGGTCGACGTCACCGCGGTGCCCGACGCACGGGCGCACCAGCTGCACGACGTCCTGGCCGTCGTCGACGGGTGGAACGCCGCGTGACCCGTGGGTGACGTCGCGCCGCACGTCGTCGCGCTGCTCGGCCTCGCGGGCTTCCTC
>JACXUW010000539.1 GCA_014763705.1 Micrococcales bacterium
CCTGGTAGTCAGGCGGGCAGAAAGTACTCGCGGGCGAGAGGGGCAATCTCGATCCCGGATGCCGTGCCGGCGGTGACCCAGCGCAGCTCGGCGATCTCGGCAGCCGGTTCGGGCCGTTGATCGCCGATGTCGACGCGGAAAACGTCGGCGACGACCTCGAAGCCCGGTTCGTTGGCCGCACTCGCCGCGAAGCTGCCAAGCGCCTCCAGGGCGTCGGAGTCTACCCGGAGGCCGACCTCTTCGGCGAGCTCGACTGGCCGCCGGCCGCCACTGGCGCCGAGCGGGCCGCCGAGGCCGGCTTCCTCCTCGTCGCCGTCGACGGTGACCAGGTCGTCGGATTCGCGCACGTGCTCGACCTCGGCGGTCCGTGGCACCTCGAGCAGCTCTCGGTCGACCCCGCCCACCAGGGCCGTGGGCACGGCACCGCCCTGCTCGCCGCCGCGGGCTGACCCTCATGACCTACGCGGACGTGCCGTGGAACGGGCCGTTCTACGCCGCGCGCGGCTGGGTCGAGGTGGCGCCGCCGGACCGGCTCGCCCCGATGCTCGCGGCCGAGGCCCGGATGGGGCTCGCGCGGCACGGCCGCCGCATCGCCATGCGCCGCGACCTCGGGTGATCGGCCGACCGGGTCACTCCTCGAGCCGGAAGCCGATCTTCAGCCCGACCTGGTAGTGCGCCACCGCGCCGTCCTCGAGGTGGCCGCGGACCTCGGTGACCTCGAACCAGTCGAGGCCGCGCACCGTCGTGCTCGCCCGGGCGACGGCCGTCGCGATCGCGTCGTCGATCGAGGTGGTCGAGGTCCCGACGACCTCGGTGATGCCGTACGTGTGCGCCATGACCGAACCCTCTCGCCGAGGGGTGCCACCGCGGGTGGTGGGACCCCGGTGCCCCGATCCTCCTCGTCGGCGGGCACCGGCGGAAGGGGCCGCCTCAGACGCAGACCCAGCAGTAGACGCCCGCCCCGCAGCGCCGTGCCTCGCGGGCCAGCTCCGCGAGCTGGTCGAGGACGGCACCGAGGTGGCCGGGGTCGGCCGCGCCCCAGAACTCCTCGGTGCGCGACCACGGCCCGGCGACCGCGGTGAGGGCGTCGGCGCCGGCGTCCGCGAGGGCCACGACGAGGCCGTCGGTGACCGTGAGGACGAGCCGCTGGTCGGCGCCGCGGCTCGCGAGGACCCGTCCCCAGCGGGGGTCGGCGTCGAGCGCGTCGTACGGCCGGCCGGTCAGCAGCTCCTCGAGGGTGCCGCCCTGGACGACCGGCAGCATGGTGAGCATCATGCGCTTCAGCTGCGCGACGCTTGCGGCATCCGGCGCCATCGCGGGGTTCTCCCCGCCCTGGACCGACTGCAGCAGCGCATCGACCATCTGGCTGACCAGATCCGGGCCGTAGCCGATCATGATCCCCAGCACGACGACGGCGAGCGCGACCAGCGAGCAGAGGTGCAGCAGGATGTCGGAGAGCGGATACCACGCCATCAGATTATCGGGGCCGCCGAGCTCGGAGGCCGGGCGTGCGAGGTTTGCAAGATGGCTGAGCCAGCCCGCCGGCAGCAGCGTGAAGATCGCCATGGCGAAGGCGAAGAGCGGCGAGACGGCGAGCGCGCCGTCCGACCTGTCGGGCAACATCGCGCTTGGTGCCCGCAGTGCACTTCTGAAAGAGCTTTCCGAACTCGACGAGCAGCGAGCAAGGCTTGCGCAGAAGCGGGGTCGGGCCATTCTGGAAGACGGCGAAGCGGTGGTTCGGGCTGCCGGCATCGACATTGTGACCAGCCGGTTGCGCAATGGCGATCTCGTGGAGACGATGGCCGAAGTGGAGGCGGAAGCCGAGCTGATCGTCATCGGCAAGCGGGGCGAGGCGGCAGATTTCGCACGGTTGCATCTGGGGTCCAATCTGGAGCGCGCCGTGCGTTCCAGCAACAAGCCGGTCTTCGTGGCATCGCGCGCCTTTCTGCCGGTGGAGAGGGTGCTGGTCGCCTATGAC
>JACXUW010000084.1 GCA_014763705.1 Micrococcales bacterium
GCCTGGAGCCGGTCCGCGCCCGACCACCACAGCCAGGCGGTGGCGGCGCCGACGGCGAGCACGACGAGGACGGTGAGCGCCGACCGCGACCGCACGAGCGCCACGAGGAGCACGACGACAACGGCGGCCAGGACGACGGGCGCCCAGCCGCGGCCGGCCAACCAGACGAGCGCGGCCCCGACGACCGCCGGCGCCGGGTAGCCGGCCCACGTGGTCGCGACCCGGCCGGCACCCCGCGCGGGGCCGACGGTCACCGCGTGTCCGGACATGTCGCCGCGCAGCACGAAGCCGGTGAACCGACGGCCGCAGAGCATCCCGACCCCGGCATGACCGAGCTCGTGGACCAGCGTGACGCCGAGCCGCAGCACCGACCAGACCGGACCGACCCCGACGGCGACGAGCGCCGCGCCGAGCACGACGAGCAGCGGTCGCCCGTCGAGGGCCACCGTCCCGACCGGTTGCAGCCGCGCCCACACCGCACCGACGTCCATGCGCACCGGACGGTAGCCGCTCACCCTGCACGGAGCCGAAAAGAGAGCAGTGCTCTTGACATGGTGAGCACCGGCATGCCATCGTCGTCCACGACGAGAGCAGTGCTCTCTCAAATCCGAACCCCTGAGGAGCCACCATGACCGTCCCCCCGACCACCCGGGCCGCCGCGGCCCTCGCCACGGCCGCCGTCGCCTTCGCCGCCTACCCCGCCCTGCGCGGCTACGGCGACGAGACCGGTCTCGCCGGCGCCGCCCTCTACGCCCGTCCCACGTGGGTGCTCGCCCACCTGCTGGGGATGCTCGGGTTCGTCCTCGTCGCCACCGGCCTCGGCGCGGTCGACGCCACCGCTGCCCGCTGGGCCCGGTGGGGTGCCTTCGGCGTCCTGCCCTACTACGGCGCCGAGGCCTACGGCCTGCACGCGCTCGGGCTCGCCGTGGGCCGCACGGGGCACGCGGACATGACCTCGGCCGCCGACCTGTTCCGGTACCAGCCCGTCGCGCTCACCACCTTCACCCTCGGCTGGGTGGCGTTCGCCGTCGCCGGGGTCCGGCTGGCGCGCCTCGCCCGGCCGGTCACGGCAGCCGGCGGGGCCGCCCGGGTGGGCCTGCTCGCCACCGCCACCGCCCTGGTCACCTACCTGCCGCAGTTCTTCCTGCCACCGGCCGGACGGGTCGTGCACGGTCTGCTGCTGGCGGCAGGACTGCTGCTGCTCGCCGTGACGCTCGCCCGGCACGAGGCCGCCCCTGTCGTCGAACCGGTCCCGGGACCGGCCGCCTCCCCCGCCCGGACCGCCGTCGAGGACGCGATAGCGTCGGGGGCGTGACCGGCCTCGTCGACATCCACTGCCACGGCGCCGCCGGGGCCGAGCTCGGCGACACGACCGAGGGCAGCCTCGCGGCGGCCGGCCACCACGCGGCGCACGGCACCGAGCGGCTCGTCGCGAGCCTCGTCAGCGCCCCGGCCGACGACCTCGTCGCCCGGGTGATGACGCTGGCCCCGCTCGTCGCCGACGGCACGCTGGCCGGCATCCACCTCGAGGGCCCGTTCCTGGCCCTCGGCCGGCGCGGCGCCCACGACCCCGCAGCGCTGGCCGACCCCGACCCGGCCCTCGTCGAGCGGCTCGTCGAGGCGGTTGCCCTGGCCGGCGCACCGGATGCCCTGCGGCACATGACCTTCGCCCCCGAGCTGCCCGGGGCCGATGACCTCGTCCGCGTCCTCGTCGAGCACGGCATCCGACCCTCGGTCGGGCACACCGAGGCCGACGCCGCCCGCACCGCGCGCACCCTCGCGACGGTCGCAGACCTCCAGGGCGCGCCGGCCCTCGTCACCCACCTCTTCAACGGGATGCCCCCGATGCACCACCGGGCCGGCGGACCGGTGGCCGCGGCCCTGGCGGCCGCGGCCCGGGGCGACGCCGTCGTCGAGCTCATCGCCGACGGCGTGCACGTGGCGTCAGAGGTGGTGCGGATGGTCTTCGAGACCGTCGGACCGCACGCACTCGTCCTCGTCTCCGACGCGATGGCCGCCACCGGGCTCGGCGACGGCCGCTACCGGCTCGGTGGGCTCGAGGTCGAGGTGACCGACGGCACCGCCCGCACGACCGACACCGGTTCCATCGCCGGCGGCACCTCGACCCTCGCCGACTGCGTCCGCTGGTGCGTCGAGGTCGTCGGCCTGCCCCAGGACGACGTCCTCGCCGCCGCCACCACGACTCCGCTGCGCGCCCTCGGCCTCACCGCCTGACCGACCCGACCACGAGAGAAGGAACCCCGTGCGAGCCCAGGACCTCGTCGAACAGGTGCCCACCGTCACGCGCGAGACCACGGGAGCCGAGGCCGCCCGGGTGATCGCCGAGTACCGGCTCTCCGGCCTCGTCGTCGCCGACGACGCCGGTGTGCCCATCGCGGTCATCCCGGGCAGCCAGCTGTTCGGCCTCGTCCTGCCGCGCTGGGTCCGAGACGACCGCAAGCTCGTCCACGCCTACGACGAGAAGGGCGCCGACGACCTGTGCCGGCGGCTCAACGAGTCGACGATCGGCGACCTCCTCGACGACGAGAAGCTGACGGCCAGCAAGCCGCCGGCGGTGCTCCCCGAGGACACCCTGCTCGAGATCGCCTCGGCCATGGACGACGCGCACTCGCCGGTCATCCTCGTCAAGGAGGAGGATGGCACCTACCGCGGAGTGCTGACGATGTCGCGGGTCCTCGCCGCCATCGCCACGGCCGCCGGCCAGGACAGCGACCTCGTGCGCCGCCGGCTCGAGAGGGACATCATCCTGCGCGGCACGCCCCACGAGTCCGGCCCGACCCGCGAGGCACCGTGACCCTCAGCGCCGTCGCCGCGGTCGTCGTCTTCGCGGCCGCCTACGTCCTCATCGCCTCCGAGAAGGTCAACCGCACCGCCGTCGCCCTCGGTGGTGCGGCGGCGATGGTCGTCATCGGCGTGGTCCGGGGCGGCGACGTCTTCTTCTCGGAGGAGACCGGCATCGACTGGAACGTCATCTTCCTGCTCCTCGGGATGATGATCATCGTCGGCGTGCTCCGCCAGACCGGCATCTTCGAGTTCGTCGCGATCTGGGCCGCGCAGAAGGCCAGGGCCCGACCGTTCCGGATGATGGCGCTGCTCATCGTCATCACCGCCGTCGCGTCGGCGCTGCTCGACAACGTGACGACGGTGCTGCTCGTCGCGCCGGTCACCCTCCTGCTGTGTGAGCGCCTCGCCCTCGCGCCGGTGCCGTTCCTCCTCGCCGAGGCGATGGCGAGCAACATCGGCGGCGCCGCGACGCTCATCGGCGACCCGCCGAACATCATCATCGCCAGCCGGGCCGGCCTGACCTTCAACGACTTCCTCGTCAACCTCGCACCGGTCGTCGTGGTCCTGATCGCCGTGTTCGTCGGCCTGGCCTGGCTCCTCTGGGGCCGCCGCCTGCGCTACGACCCCGAGCGGGCCGAGGCGGTCATGGCGCTGACCCCGCGCGAGACGATCACCGACCAGCGCCTGCTGCGCCGGATGCTCGTCGTCCTCGGACTCGTGCTCCTCGGCTTCCTCACCCACAACCTGACCCACCTCGAGCCGTCGCTCGTCGCGTTGCTCGGCGCGGGGGCCGCGGTCGTCCTCTCCCGGCTGCCGTCGGACGACTACCTCGAGGACGTCGAGTGGGAGACCCTGCTCTTCTTCGCCGGCCTCTTCGTCATGGTGGGCGCGCTCGTCAACGCCGGGGTCATCTCCGAGCTCGCCAAGACCCTCACCTCGACGATCGGCGACCACTACCTCCCCGCCGCCCAGGGCGTGCTCGTCGGCTCGGCGGTCCTCTCCGGGGTCGTCGACAACATCCCGTACGTCGCCACGATGGCCCCGCTCGTGCACGACCTCGTCGGGCCGGGTGGCGGGCTGCCGCCGGCTCAGCAGTCGCTCTGGTGGGCGCTCGCGCTCGGCGCGGACCTCGGCGGCAACGCGACGGCCATCGGGGCCAGCGCGAACGTCGTCATCACCGGCATCGCGAAGCGCAACGACCACCCGATCTCGTTCTGGACCTTCACCAAGTACGGGCTCGTCGTCACCGCCGTGACGATCGGGATCTGCGTGCCGTACGTCTGGCTGCGCTACTTCGTCTGGGGCTGAGGCACCGTGCTCTCCGCCTTCGCCGTGCTGCTCTGCTCGACCGCCCTGCTCGCGTGGCTCAACGAGCGCTTCCTGCGCATCCCGACGACGGTCGGGGTCACCCTGGCGGCCGCGCTCGCCTCGACCGCGCTCATCGTCCTCGACGCCCTCGGCCTCGGCGTCGGCCTGCGGGACGGGCTCGAGTCGGTGCTCCAACGGCTCGACTTCACCGACTTCGTGCTCAACGGCATCCTCTCGATCCTCCTCTTCGCCGGTGCGCTCGGGCTGGATGCCCGGCGGGTGCTCCGGCAGCGGGTCGGCATCCTCACCCTCGCGGTGGTCGGGACCCTCATCAGCACCGTGCTCATCGGCCTCGGGTCGTGGGGGGTGTTCACCGCGCTCGGCGTCGGCATCCCGCTGCTCTGGGCGCTGCTCTTCGGCGCGCTGATCAGCCCGACCGACCCCGTCGCCATCCTCGACCTGCTCGGCCGGGCGCGGGTGCCCGAGCGGCTGCGCCACCTCATCGCCGGTGAGTCGCTCTTCAACGACGGCATCGGGGTCGTCGTGTTCGTCGTCCTCGGCGCGGCGCTGGGCCTCGGAGGTGAGCACGACGTCGAGCCCACGGTCGCCGGGGTCGCCGGCATCTTCCTGCGCGAGGCGGTCGGCGGGATGCTCTTCGGGCTCGCCCTCGGCGCCCTCGTCCAGTTCCTGTGCCGCACCATCGACGGGCACGTCGTCGAGGTCATCCTCACCCTGGCGATGGTCGTCGGTGGCTACTCGGCCGCGGTGTCGCTCGGCCTCTCCGGGCCGCTGACGATGGTCGTGGCGGGACTCGTCATGTCGGCCGGCAAGGACACCGCGTTCCACGGGGAGACGCGCCACCACGTCGAGGGCTTCTGGGAGACCCTCGACCAGGTCCTCAACATCCTCCTCTTCGCGTTCATCGGGTTCGACGTGCTCCTCGCCGACTCGACGCCCACGCTGCTGCTCGCCGGGCTGTTCGTCGTCGCGGTCACCCTCGCCGCCCGGCTGGTGTCGGTCGGGGTGCCGATGGCGCTCGTGCGCCGGCGCGAGCACTACGGACCGTGGACGACCCGGCTGCTCACCTGGGGCGGGCTGCGCGGCGGCATCGCCATCTCGCTGGCCCTCGGCCTGCCGGACGTGCCCGAGCGGCGGGCCGTCGTCACCGCCACCTACGTCGTCGTCCTCTTCTCGATCGCCGTGCAGGGACTCACCGTCGGGCCGGTGATCCGGCGGGCGGTGGAGGCGGCCCCCGCCGCCGGTGCGCCGACGCTCGACGAGACCTCGCGCTGAGCATCCGGACCGGCCGCGCGGCCGCTGTCCGGTGCCTACAGTGGGGCATGGACACGCTGCCCCTCTTCCCGCTCGGCGGCGTCCTCCTGCCCGGGGCGCGGATGCCCCTGCAGCTCTTCGAGCCGCGCTACCTCGAGCTCGCCGAGCGGCTCGCGACCGAGCCCGAGGACGAGCGCCGCTTCGGCATTGTCCGGATCCGGCACGGGCACGAGGTCGGGGAGGGCGCGGCGACCGACCTCCACGAGATCGGTTGCGAGGCAAGGGTCGACGCGATGGCCCTGGCTCGCGGTGCCGCCGGCACGGTCGTGCACCTCGTGGCCCGTGGCGCCCGCCGCTTCCGGCTCGAGCGGCTCGACGACGTCGGGACCAGCTACCTCACCGGTGCGGTGAGCTGGCTCGCGGAACCGGAGGTGGGCGACGCGGCGGATCCGGACCTCGAGGCGCTCACCGCCCGCGTCCTCGCCGCGCACGCCCGCTACCTCGAGTCGCTCGGCGCGACGAGCGAACCGGTGGAGGCCGGCCCGCGCGACGTCGCCTACCGGGTCGTCGAGCGGATGGTCCTCGACCCGGGGGACCGCCAGCGAGTCCTCGAGGGGGCCGACGCCGCGACCCGGCTGCGCACGGTCCTGTCGCTGCTGGGCCGCGAGACGGCCATCGTCGACCGCTTCGCCGCCCTGCCCACGCCGCCCGACCTGGGCGGCGCCTCGCTCAACTGACCGGGCGGGCCTCGTAGGCTGCCGGGCATGGACCTCGGCCACCTGCAGCGCGTCATCGAGGCGACCTACGGCGAGCGCGACCGCGAGCGCGGCGTCCCGAGCACCGTGGCCTGGTTGGCCGAGGAGGTCGGGGAGCTGGCCCAGGCGGTCCGCAAGGGGAGCCACGAACAGCGCGAGCACGAGTTCGCCGACGTCGTCGCGTGGGTGGCCTCGTTGGCCAACCAGACCGGGGTCGACCTCGACCGGGCGCTGGCCCGCTACGCCGACGGCTGCCCGAAGTGCGGTGGCGTGCCGTGCCGGTGCGCCTGAGTCAGGCTCCGCCGGTCGGCAGGGTACGCGCGAGGTAGTCGGTGGCGCGGGCCCACGCGGCGGCGCTCGCGGCGGCGTCGTGGTTGACGAAGTCGTCGTTGTCGAAGGCGTGGTCGGCGCCGGGGTAGGTCTCGAACTCGACCGGCCCACCGCCCTCGGTGACGCTGGCCCGGATGCGCTCGACGGTCTCCATCGGGAGGTAGGAGTCCGACTCGCCGAAGACGTGGAGCGAGGGCGTCGACACCGACGGAACGGCGTCGACGAGCTGCGGGAGCGCCGAGCCGTAGAACGAGACGAGGGCGTCGGCCGGCTCCTGCGCGACGACCGCGTAGCCCAGCCCACCGCCGAAGCAGAACCCGACGACTCCGGTGCCGCCCTCGACCTCGGGCTGCTCGCGGAGGGCGCCGAGCGCGCGCACGGCGTCGGCGACCGCG
This sequence comes from Micrococcales bacterium, assembly GCA_014763705.1. Taxonomy (GTDB): domain Bacteria; phylum Actinomycetota; class Actinomycetes; order Actinomycetales; family Dermatophilaceae; genus Phycicoccus. Next base: position 6,866 of record JACXUW010000084.1, read on the forward strand.
GCGTCCCAGTCGAGGTCCCCGACGACGCCCATCGCCTGCTGGAGCATCTCCGGTCCGTTCGGCACCTCGGAGACACCGAGCCGCCAGAACACCTCGGGGGCGACCACGACGTAGCCGCGGGCGGCGAGGTCCTCGGCCCGCCGTCGGATGTAGGGGCTGACGCCGAAGATCTCCTGGAGCAGGAGGATGCCGGGACCGCGGCCGGTGGGCGGGAGCCAGCGGTGGGCCGGCATCGGACCGTCGGGGGTGGGGACGTCGACGCGCTCGCTCATGTCGCCAGTATGTCCGGCGACCCGGGGCAGGCGGTCCGGTGGTGACGTCCGCATGGTCGGGTCGTCCGAGGTCGGTCGGGGTCGACCCCGGGCGAGGTGCCTCTCGGGAAAGGCGCGAGGCCGCTCCCGGGACGACGCTCGGGAATGGCGCCGACGCCGGATGCACGGCGCGTCCGGAAATGTCGGCGGCCCGTGACCACCGGTGTCCGGAAATGGACATCGGGACGGTCGGCCGCCGGTCGGGGAGCGAGCCCGGCGGTCCCTCGGGCGGGTCGGTCGACGACCGGTGCCGGACACCGGAATCCTGCCTGGCACCACCGCTGACCTGCGAGTGTCCACTCGCGGCTCGACATCGTTGTCGGCGCTGTGCCCCGTCTTGACCCTCTGCTGACCATCCCGTGGAAGAGGCCGGACAATGGCCGCAGCGCATTCGTCGGACGGCTCACGACTTCGTCGGGGGGAATTCTCGCCATTCGCCACACAATGGCCGTCCGATGTGGTGTGGTGGTGCGAACGCCGTGCATTCCCACGGGGGAGGTGACCTTCGACGATGGCCGTGACGACGTGGCTGCGCACCCCGGTGCGACTGTGCCTCGCCGCTGCCTTCGTCGCCGTGTGCTGGCTGCTCCTCGCCCCGGGTGACGCCCACGCCGACGAGCCGTCGACCGGCGGGTCCGGCCTGCTCGGTTCGGTGGCGCGAGGCCTCGACGAGGAGGTCCTCGCCCCGGTGACGACGACGGCCACCGAGGCCGTCTCGCGCACGACGTCGACGCTCACGACGGTGGCCACGAAGGCCACCGACGACGCGTCCCGCGCGGTCGCCGCGTCCGGCGTCCCCGCCGCCCAGCCGGTCGCCACCGCCGTCCGCTCGACGGCCCACGAGGCCACCCGGTCGGTGACCACCACCGTGCACCGCGCGGGCCACGCGGCCACCAGCGCCGTCTCCACGACGCCGACCACGGTGCGGCACACCGCCGCCGGCGTCGACGCCGTCGTCCGGACCGCCACCGCCGACCTCCCCCTGGTCCCGGACGCGCTCGCCGCGACCACCGACGTCGTGGACGCGACCCTCGGCACCGTCGGTGACGGCGTCGCGGTCGTCACCGACACCGTCGACCACACCGTGGGCACGGTGACCGACGCGGTCGACGGCGCCACCGGGGTCGTCGGCGGAGCCGACGCCGAGCTGCCGCCGGTTGCCGTGCCGGGGGTCGGGTCCACCGACGGTCCGGGCGCCGTCCCGACGGCCGTCCCGGGCGCCACCGACGGCACCACCGCCCCGAGCGCCCGGGGCGCCATCGCCCGGGTCGTCGGCGCCGTGACGGCGACCGGTGGGTCGGTCGTCGCCGCCCTGGTCACCCCGACCGCCGCCCCGGGCGGGCCGGGCCGCCTCCCCGCACCCCTGACGCCGCTCTCGGCGCTCTGCGCGCTGGGCGCCGCGGGCGCGCTGTCGTCCGCCGCGGGTAGCGGCGGTTCGCCCTCCGGTTCCTCCGCCGTGCTCCCCTCGATGCCCACCCCTCCTCGACCGACCACGGACGCGGTCCGTGCGTTCCTCCGCGGGCCGTCGCGCCCGCCGACCCTCTGCCCCGGCACCAGTCCTGACTGACGCTGCGCCGGCGCCCTGACGAGCCATCCGGCTCGGGCGCCCCGGCCCTCCCGCGACGCGCGGGACCAGCAACCAGCTCAGGAAGGAACACCCAGTCATGCACGCATTCATGCGCCGAGGGCTCCAGGCAGCCCTCCTCGTCGGAGGCGGCGTCCTCTTCGCCGCCCCCGCCTGGGCCGATGACTCGACGTCCGGATCGGACGGCCTCCTCGGAGGCAACCAGGTCATCGCCCATGTCACGGCCCCGGTCACCGCCGCGGGCAACGCGATCTCCGTCCTCGGGGACTCGCACTCCGCCCACGCCACCTCCACCTCCTCCGCGCCGGCGGCCTCGTCCTCCGGCGGCGGCTCGACCCACACGACCTCCGGGTCGGACTCGGTCGGCGGGGGCAACCAGGCCGTCACGCCGGTCTCCATCCCGGTGACCGTGGGCGGCAACGCGATCTCCGTCCTCGGGGACTCGCATTCCTCGTCCTCGTCCTCGTCGGCGTCGAGCGCGGCCGGCTCGGGCGGGTCGTCCGGGGCGTCGACCTCGGGCGCCGACTCGGCCGGCGGCGGGAACCAGGTCGCCGCACCGGTGTCGGTGCCGGTGACGGTCGGCGGGAACGCCGTGTCCGTCGTCGGGGACTCCCGCTCCAGCGACGCCACGTCGACGTCGTCGAGTGGCTCGTCGGCATCGGGGAGCTCCACCGGGAGCACGACGACCGGCACCGACAGCCTCCTCGGGGGCAACCAGCTCGGGTCGGTCGTGTCCGTCCCGGTGACGGTCTCCGGCAACTCGGTGTCCGTCCTCGGCGACTCCCGCTCGAGCGACAGCTCGGCGACGTCGACGGGGTCGACCGGGTCGAGCGGGTCGAGCGGCTCGGACGGGTCGTCGACCTCCGGTGAGGGCGGTGTCCTCGGCGGGAACCAGGTCGGTCTGCCGATCGACGTGCCGGTGACCATCGGCGGCAACGCGGTGTCGGTCGCCGGCGACTCGACGACCGACGGCTCGACGACCGGCACGCCGGGCACTCCGGGAGACCCCGGCACCCCGGGCACGCCCGGGACCCCCGGTACGCCGGAGGCTCCGGTCGGCTCGGTGGGCACGGTCGTCAGCGACGCCGTCCCGGCGGAGGGGTCGGGACGGCTCGCGCAGACCGGGTTCGAGGGGCAGCTGCTGCTGCCGTTCGCCGCGGCCCTCCTCCTCGCGGGTGCGGCGCTGGTCCTCGTGACCCGGCGGCGCCCGATGGCGGCGACGGCCACGGCGTGACCCAGGGCGACCGGGCCGGGCGCACTCCTGCGGCGCCCGGCCCGGTCCCTCGACGGCCCCGGCACGCCGGGACGACGAGGTCGTCCGCCACGGGAGTACCGCTCAGGCGAAGCGCGCGGCGGCGTCGAGGGCCTGCCGGACGTAGGAGCCGCCGAAGAGCACGGCGTGGACGAGGAGCGGGTGCACCTGGTGGAGCAGCACGCGGTCGCGCCACCCGTCGGCGAGCGGACTCTCCTCCTGGTACGCGGCGACGAGCCGGTCCAGGCAGGGGGCGCCGAAGAGGGCGAGCATCGCGAGGTCGGCCTCGCGGTGCCCGCCGTGGGCCGCGGGGTCGATGAGGACGGCGCCGGTGCGGGTCCAGACGACGTTGCCGGACCACAGGTCGCCGTGCAGCCTGGCCGGTGGCTCGGCGGTGTCGTGGGCGCCCCCGGAGAG
>JACXUW010000540.1 GCA_014763705.1 Micrococcales bacterium
GTTGAGCTGCGTGAAGTACCGGTTGACGAGGACGAGGTTCTCGCCGAGCTTCTCGCCCCGCCCGTCGAGCGCGGTGGCCGAGATCGAGCGGACCTCGCCGACGATGAGGCCGCGGATCTTGACGTCGGCAGCCTCCTGCATCTGGCTGCCGATGCGGTCGGTGCGCAGGGTGACCGTGACGACCTTGGTGAAGACCTTCTCGAAGGACGCGATCGAGAGGGCGACGAGCAGGGCGACGACGAGGAGGAACGCGACGCCGTAGGCGCGCGCCCGCAGTCCGGCGAGGAGGCCGGTCATCCGGCGATCCTCACCGTGGTCGTCGCCCCCCAGATGGCGAGGCTGAGGAAGAAGTCGATGACGTTGACGGCGACGATCGAGGTGCGCACGGCCCGCCCCACGGCGACGCCGACGCCCGCCGGGCCGCCGCTCGCGGTGTACCCGTAGTAGCAGTGGATCCCGATGATGACGACCGCGAAGATCAGCACCTTGGCGAAGGACCACAGGATGTCGCCCGGCGGCAGGAACAGGTGGAAGTAGTGGTCGTAGGTGCCGGTCGACTGCCCGAAGTAGCCGGTGACGATGAACCGGGTCGCCGCGTACGAGGAGAGCAGGCCGAGCACGTAGAGCGGGATGACCGCGACGAAGCCGGCGATCATCCGGGTCGTCACGAGGAACGGCAGGCTCGGGATGCCCATCACCTCGAGGGCGTCGACCTCCTCGCTGATCCGCATCGCGCCGAGCTGGGCGGTGAAGCCGCAGCCGACGGTCGCCGCGAGCGCCAGACCGGCGACGAGCGGGGCGATCTCGCGGGTGTTGAGGTAGGCGGAGACGAAGCCGGCGAAGGCCCCGGTGCCGAGCTGGTCGAGCGAGCTGTACCCCTGGAGACCGACCTGGGACCCGGTGAAGAAGGCGAGGAAGGTGAGGACGCCGACGGTGCCGCCGATGACGCTCAGCGCGCCGGTGCCGAGGGAGACCTCGGCGAGCAGCCGGACGACCTCCTTGGTGTAGCGGCGCAGGGTGCGCGGCACCCAGCCGATCGAGCGGACGTAGAACTGCATCTGCCCGCTCAGCTCGTCGAGGAACCGGAGCGGGGCGCGGGTGGCGGCGGAGAGTCGGGACATCGTCATCAGATCTTCTGGGGGACGACCTGGAAGTAGATCGCGCTGATGACGAAGTTGACGACGAACAGGAGCATGAAGGTGATGACGACCGCCTGGTTGACGGCGTCACCGACACCCTTCGGGCCGCCGCCCGCCGTCAGCCCCTTGTACGACGCGACGAGCGCGGCGAGCATCCCGAAGAGCAGGGCCTTGATCTCGGAGGTGACGAGGTCGGCGATCTGGGCCAGGGCGGTGAACGAGGCGAGGTAGGCACCGGGGGTGCCACCCTGGACCATGACGTTGAAGACGTAGCCGCCCGCGACGCCGACGACCGAGACCAGGCCGTTGAGCAGCGCCGCGACGAGCATCGTCGCGAGGACGCGCGGCACGACGAGCCGCTGGATCGGGGAGATGCCAAGCACCTCCATCGCGTCGATCTCCTCGCGGATCTTGCGGGAGCCGAGGTCGGCGCAGATGGCCGAGCCGCCGGCGCCCGCGACGAGGAGCGCGGTGACGAGCGGCGAGGCCTCGCGGACGACGGCGAGGACCGAGGCGGCGCCGGTGAACGACTGCGCCCCGAGCTGACGGGTCAGGGTGCCGAGCTGGAGGGCGATGACCGCGCCGAACGGGATCGAGACCAGCGCCGTCGGGACGATGGTCACCGACGCGACGAACCACGCCTGCTGGATGAACTCCTTGAGCTGGAAGGGCCGCTTCGGCGTCGCGCGGGCGACGTCGAGGACGAGCCCGAAGAAGGAGCCGGCCTGGCGCAGGCCGCTGGTGACGACGGTCATGCACCCACCCCGTCGCGCACGCCGACGACGCCCGCGGTCGTCGAGGCGAAGCTGCCGGGCGGCGGCGAGCA
>JACXUW010000085.1 GCA_014763705.1 Micrococcales bacterium
CCCCCGAGCCAGCCCTGCTGGCCGGCGCGGAAGAACGCGACGAGCACGACCCAGCCGAGGGTGGCCGGGATGAGGAACTTCCAGCCGAAGCGCATGAACTGGTCGTAGCGGACCCGGGGCAGCGAGCCGCGCAGCCAGACGAAGAAGAACATGAAGAGCCAGAGCTTGGCGGTGAACCAGAGCACGCCCCACCAGCCCTCGTTGAACATCCCGCCGTTGATCGCCGCGATGCCGGGAGGGGCCTCGTAGCCGCCGAGGAACATCGTCGTGGCCAGGGCCGAGACGGTGAACATGTTGATGTACTCGCCGAGGAAGAACATCGCGAACCGCATCGAGCCGTACTCGGTGTGGAAGCCACCGGTCAGCTCGCCCTCGCCCTCGGCGAGGTCGAACGGGAGGCGGTTGGTCTCGCCGACCATCGTGATGACGTAGACGAAGAAGCTGAAGAACGCCGGCACGACGAACCAGAGGTCGCGCTGGGCGCCGACGATCTGCGAGGTCGACATCGACCCGGCGTAGAGGAAGACGGCGACCAGCGAGAGGCCCATCGCGATCTCGTAGGAGATCATCTGCGCCGAGGAGCGCAGGCCACCCATGAGCGGGTAGGTCGAGCCCGAGGACCAGCCGGCGAGCACGACGCCGTAGATGCCGACGCCGGCGACCGCGAGCACGAGGAGCACCGCGACGGGGGTGTCGGTGAGCTGGAACGGCGTCGAGTGGCCGAACATCGAGACCTTGCCGGCGAGCGGCATGATCGAGAACGAGACGAAGCACATCGTCGCGGTGATGAGCGGCGCGAGGGTGAAGACGAAGGCGTCGGCGGCCCTGGGGCGGACGTCCTCCTTGAGCATCGACTTCATGCCGTCGGCCAGGGTCTGCAGGAGGCCGAACGGGCCGTTGCGGTTCGGGCCGGGCCGCTGCTGCATCCGCCCGATGACCCGGCGCTCGAACCAGATGACGAGCAGCGTCGAGACGAGCAGGTACACGAAGATGATGAGCGCCTTGACGAGGCTCAGCCACAGGGGGGTGTCCGAGAAGTCGGCGACCGGGTTGTCGGTGTTCGCGCTGGCCAGGCCGGCGAGGGCGGGGACGCTGCTCATGCGGAGACCTCCTGGGTCGCCGGGGTGACGGTGACGAGCGCACCGGGTGCACCCGCGAGGGTCGCCCGCAGGTCACAGCCCTGCGAGTTCGTCGGGAGCCAGACGACGTGGTCGGCCATCTCGCTGACCAGCACCGGTGCGGTGACCGTGGTCTGGGCGGCCCGGACGGTGAGGTGGTCGCCGTCGACGACGCCGAGCGCCGCCGCGGTGCTCGCCGAGATCCGGGCCACCGGCCGGGGCGCGGTCCCCGCGAGGAACGGCTCGCCGTCCTGGAGGGAGCCGCGGTCGAGCAGGTGGCGCCACGTCGCGAGGACGAGCGTCCCCTCGGTGAGCTCGGGGACCTCGCCGGCCTCGGTGGTCGGCGCCGCCGGACGGGCACCGTCCCACGGGCCGAGCTGCTGCATCTCGGTGCGGACCTCGCGCAGCGTGCGGGTGCCGAGGAACTCGCCCATCTCGTCGGCGAGCATCTCGAGCGCCCGGTAGTCGCTGACGTACGCGGTGTCGAGGGCGGCCTCGAACGGGCGGACCCGGCCCTCCCAGTCGACGAACGACCCGCCCTTCTCGGCGTGCGCGGCGACCGGCAGGACGACGTCCGCGTGCTCGGTGACCGCCGAGCGGCGGATCTCGAGCGAGACGACGAACGGGGCCCGCAGCGCCGCGGCGGCACCCTCGACCCCGAGGTCGGCGGGGTCGACCCCACCGACGACGAGCGCGTCGAGCTCACCGGCGGCGGCCGCGGCGACGATGCCGGCGGTGTCGCGTCCGGGGGCCTCGGGGAGCGGGCCGACCTGCCACACGGTCGCGACCTCGTCGCGGGCGGCGGGGTCGGCGACCGGGCGGCCACCGGGCAGGAGGGTCGGCAGGGCGCCGGTGCTCTCGGCGAGCGCGGCGGCGGCGCTCAGCGCACCGGGGACCATGGCGAGCCGCTCGCCGACGAGGACGATGCCGCCCTCGCGCAGGCCGCGGCCGGCCTCGGCGACGACCTCGGTGCCCGAGCCCTCGCCGAGGGCGCGCAGCACCTCGGGCTCGGTGCCCGGGGCGGTCGGGATGAGCGTGCCGCCCATCTTCGCGAGGCCACGGGTCGCCACGGGCGAGACCGCGAACACCCGGGTGCGGTTCTTGCGGAACGCCTTCCGCAGACGCAGGAAGACGATCGGGGACTCGTCCTCGGGCTCGAAGCCGACGAGGACGACGTGCGACGCGGCCTGGAGGTCGGTGTAGGTGACCGCGCCGCCGTCCGGACCGGTGCCGACGACCGTCGAGGCGAGGAAGTCGGCCTCCTCGCCGCTGTGCGGGCGGGCCCGGAAGTCGACGTCGTTCGTGCCCAGCACGGTGCGGGCGAACTTGCCGTAGGCGTAGGCGTCCTCGGCACTGACCCGGCCGCCGACGAGCACACCGGCCCGCGCGCCGCGCAGCCCGGCGGCCGCCCGCTCGAGGGCCTCGCGCCAGGACGCGACGCGCAGCTCGCCGTCCTCGCCGCGGACCATCGGGAACTCGACGCGGTCGCCGACCCGGGTGTAGGCGAAGGCCCACCGGCCCTTGTCGCAGTTCCACTCCTCGTTGACCAGCGGGTCGGCCGAGGCCATCCGGCGCAGCACGGTGCCGCGGCGGTGGTCGGTGCGCGTCGCGCAGCCGCTCGCGCAGTGCTCGCAGACGCTCGGGGTCGACACGAGGTCGAACGGGCGCGAGCGGAAGCGGTAGGCGGCGCCGGTCAGCGCGCCGACCGGGCAGATCTGGACGGTGTTGCCGGAGAAGTAGGACTCGAACGGCTTCTCCTCGTAGATGCCGACCTGCTGCAGCGCGCCGCGCTCGACGAGGGCGATGAAGGGGTCGCCGGCGACCTGGTCGGAGAAGCGGGTGCAGCGGGCGCAGAGCACGCAGCGCTCGCGGTCGAGGAGCACCTGGCTGGAGATGTTGATCGGCTTCGGGTAGGTGCGCTTGACGTCCTCGAAGCGCGAGGTGGCGCGGCCGTTGCTCATCGCCTGGTTCTGCAGCGGGCACTCGCCGCCCTTGTCGCAGACCGGGCAGTCGAGCGGGTGGTTGATGAGCAGCATCTCCATCACGCCCTTCTGCGCCTTGTCGGCGCCCTCGGACGTGTACTGCGTCTTGACGACCATCCCCGGGGCGACGGTCATCGTGCACGAGGCCTGCGGCTTCATCCGGCCGGGGGGGCCCTGCATCTGGGTCGGCTCGCCGGGCGTGCCGTCGGGCCCGGGGCGGCCGGGCATCCAGACCTCGACGAGGCACTGGCGGCAGGCACCGACCGGGTCCAGGCCCGGGTGGTCGCAGAAGCGAGGGATGTCGATCCCGGCCTGCTCGGCGGCGCGGATGATGAGCGTGCCCTTGGGCACGGACACCTCGACGTCGTCGATGCTCAGCGTGACGAGCTCGACCGGGGCCTGGGTCTCGGGCGTGGCAGTCATGCGGAGACGGTCTCCTTCGCGCCGCCTGCCGTGGCCCACACGGTCGAGGCGGCCCGGTCGAACGGGCAGCCACCGTGGGTCAGGTGGGCGACGTACTCGTCGCGGAAGTACTGGATCGAGCTCGTGATCGGGCTCGTCGCGCCGTCACCGAGGGCGCAGAAGCTGCGGCCGAGGATGTTGTCGCAGATGTCGAGGAGCTTGTCGAGGTCCTCCTCGCTGCCCTCCCCGTGCTCGAGCCGGCCGAGGATCTGCTTGAGCCACCAGGTGCCCTCGCGGCACGGCGTGCACTTGCCGCAGGACTCGTGCTTGTAGAAGTCGGTCCAGCGGTCGACGGCGCGCACGACGCAGACGGTCTCGTCGAAGACCTGGAGGGCCCGCGTGCCGAGCATCGAGCCGGCCGCGGCGACCGACTCGAAGTCGAGCGGCACGTCGAGGTGCTCGGCGGTGAAGAGCGGCGTCGAGGACCCGCCGGGGGTCCAGAACTTCAGCTCCTTGTCGGGGTCGCGCATCCCGCCGGCCAGGTCGATCAGCTCGCGCATCGTGATGCCGAGCGGCGCCTCGAACTGGCCCGGGTTCTTCACGTGGCCGGACAGGCTGAAGATGCCGAAGCCGGTCGACTTCTCGGTGCCCATGCCGGTGAACCAGTCGACGCCCTCGAGGACGATGCCGGGGACCGAGGCGATCGACTCGACGTTGTTCACCGAGGTGGGCCGCGCGTAGAGGCCCGCGGCGCCGGGGAACGGCGGCTTGCTGCGTGGCTGGCCGCGGCGACCCTCGAGGGAGTCGAGGAGCGCGGTCTCCTCACCGCAGATGTAGGCACCGGCGCCCGCGTGGACGGTGATGTCGACGGTGACGCCCGTGCCGTTGATGTCCTTGCCGAGCAACCCTGCGGCGTACGCCTCCTCGACCGCGCGCAGCAGCCGGCGGTAGACGTGGACGACCTCGCCACGCAGGTAGATGAACGCGTGCTCGCAGCCGATGGCGAACGAGGAGATGGCCACGCCCTCGATGAGCACGTGCGGGTTGGCCATCATCAGCGGGATGTCCTTGCACGTGCCCGGCTCGGACTCGTCGGCGTTGACGACGAGGTAGCGGGGGCCGCCGTCCGGCGGGGCCATGAACGACCACTTCATGCCGGTCGGGAAGCCGGCGCCGCCGCGGCCGCGCAGCGAGGAGTCCTTGACCATGGTCAGGACGTCGGCGGCCTCCATCCCGAGCGCCTTGTCGAGGGCCCGGTACCCGCCGCCCTCGCGGTAGGTCTGGAGCGTCCAGGACCGCTCGTGGTCCCAGTCGCGGGTGAGGATCGGGGTGAGCGTGGTCATCGCTGGCCCTTCCCGTCGCTGTCGTCGGTGCCGGCGGCGTCGTCGTCGGCGGAGTCGAAGAGGGTCGCCCCGGGCGAGGCGTCGTGGTCGGGGGGCACGTTCGCGCTCTGCGCCGAGACGGTGCTCGCCCGGCCCTTCGCGGTCTTCGGGGCGGCCTCCTGGGCGGGAGCGACGTCGACCGGGTCGGCCGTCGCGTCGGTCTCGCGGGCCACCCCGGAGACCCCGTCACCGGTGGAGACGACCTCGGGGGTGGCCGGGGATGCCGGCGTCGCCCCGGTCTTCTTCGTGGCCTTCTTCGCCGGCTTCCCCGCGGAGCCGGGCTTCTCCTCGCCGGGGGCGTCGTCGGCCTCGTCGCGCTCGGCGGCGGGCTCGGCCTTGTCGGCCTTCGCCTCGTCGTGCGCGGGCGTGACCTCGGTGCTGCCGGGGGCGTCCTTCGCGGGGGCCGAGCCGCCGGAGCGGGAGCCGTCGCCCTCGGGAGCCGTCCAGCCGTTGCGCTTCGCGATCTCGAGGCCCACGAGCGAGGCCGGGCCGGCCCCGACGCCCTCGTCGGCGAGGCCGTCGCTGAACCCCGCGAGGGTGCGACTGACCTGCTTGAAGGTGCACAGGCGGTTCGGCCCGCGGGTCGGGCGGACCTCGTCGCCGGCGCGCAGCCGGTCGACGAGCTCGACGGTCGACTCCGGCGTCTGGTTGTCGAAGAACTCCCAGTTGGCCATGACGACCGGCGCGTAGTCGCACGCCGCGTTGCACTCGATGCGCTCGAGCGTGACCTTGCCGTCGTCGGTGGTCTCGTCGTGCCCGATGCCGAGGTGCTCCGAGACGGTCTCCCAGATCTCGTCGCCGCCCATCACCGCGCAGAGCGTGTTGGTGCAGACGCCGACCGTGTACTCGCCGTTGGGGTGGCGCTTGTACTGCGTGTAGAACGTCGCGACGCCGGAGACCTCGGCGGTCGTCAGGTCGAGCAGCTCGGCGCACAGGTCGATGCCGCGCCCGGTGACGTAGCCGTCGACGGACTGGACGAGGTGGAGCAGCGGGAGCAGCGCGGACCGCTTCTGCGGGTACCGCGCGATGACCTGCGCGGCGTCGGCGCGCAGGCCCGCCTCGACGTCGGCGGGGTACGGCTCCTTGGACTCCTCGGGCACCGTGAGGTGCCCGGAAGCGGACTGCAGACCGAAGTCACCGGCCATCAGCGGTCGACACCTCCCATGACGGGGTCGATGGAGGCCACGGCGACGATGACGTCGGCGACCTGCGATCCCTCGCACATCGCGGCCACGGCCTGGAGGTTGTTGAAGCTCGGGTCACGGAAGTGCGCCCGGTAGGGGCGGGTGCCGCCGTCGGAGACGGTGTGGCAGCCCAGCTCGCCCTTCGCCGACTCGACGGCCACGTACGCCTGGCCCGGCGGGACGCGGAAGCCCTCGGTGACGAGCTTGAAGTGGTGGATCAGCGCCTCCATCGAGGTGCCCATGATCTCGCGGATGTGGTCGAGGCTGTTGCCCTGGCCGTCGCCGCCGATGGCCAGCTGGGCCGGCCACGCGATCTTCTTGTCCTCGACCATGACCGGCTGGCCCTCGGTGCGCTGCAACCGGTCGAGACACTGCTCGACGATCTTCAGCGACTCGTACATCTCGTCGATGCGGATCCGCAGGCGGTCGTAGGCGTCACACCCGGTGCGGGTGATGACGTCGAAGTCGTAGGTCTCGTACCCGCAGTACGGCGCGGACTTGCGCAGGTCGTGCGGCAGGCCGGTGGAGCGCAGCACCGGGCCGGTGACACCGAGCGCGACGCAGCCGGTGAGGTCGAGGTACCCGACGCCGACCGTGCGGCCCTTGAGCAGCGGGTTCTCGTTGAGCAGCATCTCGAGCTCGCCGAGGCCGCGCCGGATCTCGCCGACGACGCCGCGGACCATGTCGACGGCACCGTGCGGGACGTCCTGCGCGACACCACCGGGGCGGATGTAGGCGTTGTTCATCCGCAGGCCGGTGATCGCCTCGAAGACCCGCAGGATGCGCTCGCGCTCACGGAAGCCGACCGTCATGACGGTCGTCGCGCCCATCTCCATGCCGCCGGTGCCGAGGGCCACGAGGTGGGAGTTGACGCGGGTCAGCTCCATCATCATCACGCGGATGATGGAGGCCCGCTCCGGGATGCGGTCGGTGACGCCGAGCAGCTTCTCGACCGAGAGGCAGTAGGCCGCCTCCTGGAACATCGGGGTGAGGTAGTCCATCCGGGTGCAGAACGTCACGCCCTGCGTCCAGGTGCGGAACTCCATGTTCTTCTCGATGCCGGTGTGCAGGTAGCCGATCCCCGCTCGCGCCTCGGTGACGGTCTCGCCGTCGAGCTCGAGGATGAGCCGGAGCACGCCGTGGGTCGACGGGTGCTGCGGACCCATGTTGACGACGATGCGCTCCTCGTGGAGGGCGGTCGCCTCGTCGACGAGGTCGTTCCAGTCGCCGCCGGAGACGGTGAAGACGCGCGCGCCCTCGGTGTCGTCGTCGACCGACGCGCCGTAGGGGTCGTTGCCCGGCAGCGACGGGTCGAGGCCGGGGCTCGGCGCCGAGTCGTCGTAGATGGTGTCCTGGTCGTGGGTCGTCATCAGCTGTACGCCCTCCGCTCGTCGGGCGGCGGGACGGTGCCGCCCTTGTACTCGACGGGGATGCCGCCGAGCGGGTAGTCCTTGCGCTGCGGGTGGCCCGGCCAGTCGTCGGGCATGAGGATGCGGGTGAGCGCCGGGTGGCCGTCGAACTGGATGCCGAACATGTCCCAGGTCTCGCGCTCGTGCCAGTCGTTGCCGGGCCAGACCTCGACGACCGACGGGATGTGCGGGTCGGTGTCGGGGCAGGTGACCTCGAGCCGGATCCGGCGGCTGCCGTGGGTGATCGAGAGCAGCGGGTAGACGGCGTGCAGCTCACGGCCGGCCTCGCCGGGGTAGTGGACGCCGGAGACGCCCATGCACATCTCGAAGCGCAGGGCCGGGTGGTCGCGCAGGGTGCGGGCGACCTCGAGGAGGTGCTCGCGCCGGACGAAGAGGGTCATCTCGCCGCGGTCGACGACGACCTTCTCGACGGCGCCGCCGAGGCCGGGTCCCTCCTCGAGGGCGGTGGCGAGCAGGTCGGCGACCTCGTCGTAGTAGCCGCCGTACGGGCGCGGGCTCGCGCCGGGCAGGAGGGTCGGGGTGACGAGGCCGCCGTAGCCGGTGGTGTCCTGGCCCCGGGTCGCGCCGAACATGCCCCGCCGCTCACCGATCTGCACCGGCTCGGAGTCGGCGCCGGCGAGCTCGACGACCCGGCCGCCGCCGGTGTGCTGCGCGGTGTCCGAGGACTGCGGGTCGTCGTCGGTGCGAGTGGCCGCGGTGTCGGTCTCCTTGTCGGGGACCGGGGCCCCCTCGCCGCTCTCGAGGTGCTTCGGGTCCTTGCTCTCGTCGCTCATCCGAGGAGGTTCTTCCCGGCCGGCGCAGCGAGGTGCGCGAGGTGGTCGTGGGTGGGGGCCATCAGCGAGGTCGGCGTGGCCCGCAGGGCAGCCTCCTCGGCGGCCCGGGCCGCGGCGACCCGGTTGACGCCGAGCTTGCTGTTCTGGATCTGCCCGTGCAGCTCGATGATCGCGTTGAGCAGCATCTCCGGGCGCGGCGGGCAGCCGGGCAGGTAGATGTCGACCGGGATGACGTGGTCGACGCCCTGGACGATGGCGTAGTTGTTGAACATGCCGCCCGAGGAGGCGCAGACGCCCATCGAGATGACCCACTTCGGGTTCGGCATCTGGTCGTAGACCTGGCGGACGACGGGCGCCATCTTCTGGCTCACGCGGCCGGCGACGATCATCAGGTCGGCCTGGCGGGGCGTGGCGGAGAACCGCTCCATCCCGAACCGGGCGATGTCGTAGTCGGGGGTCCCGACCGCCATCATCTCGATGGCACAGCACGCGAGGCCGAAGGTGGCCGGCCAGATCGAGGCCTTGCGCATGTACCCGACGACGTTCTCGAGCGTCGTGAGGACGAACCCCGCGGGCAGCTTCTCCTCGAGTCCCATCACGCCTCCCAGGCGGTGTTGACGGTGGTGCGGTCGGTGCTCAGTCCCACTCCAGGCCGCCCCGCTTCCAGACGTAGGCGTAGGCGACGAACACCGTGATGATGAAGAGGACCATCTCGACGAGGGCGAACAGCCCGAGCTGGTCGAAGGCGACCGCGAAGGGGTAGAGGAACACCGACTCGATGTCGAAGATGATGAAGAGCATCGCGGTGAGGAAGTACTTGATCGGCACGCGCCCGCCGCCGGCCGCCCGGGGGGTGGGCTGGATGCCGCACTCGTAGGCCTCCATCTTCGCCCGGTTGTAGCGCTTCGGGCCGACGACGAGGCTGGTCCCCACCGACAGCGCCGCGAAGCCGAAGCCGAGCGCCAGGAGGATGAGGAGGGGGACGTAGGGGTTGCTCATCGCGGGCGGACTCCCCTTTCGCTGCTCGGGATCGTCGGGTGGTCGACGGGCGCCGGGGCCGCGTGCGGCGTCCCGGCCATCCTAGGGGGCGTGACGTACGTCGCACCCAGGGGCGTGTCGCCCCCGGTCTCGGCGCGGCGAACCGCGCGCGGCGTGGTGGTCACGGGTCCCTCTTGCTGCTTGTGAACGTCTTCACGAACGTCGGCAGTCTAGGACGCGCCCCGGACGGCCTGAACTGAGGTATGCCTAACCCTCGACGGGCGCCTTCGTCGCGCGGTGGAGGGCGACGACGCCGCCGCTCAGGTCGCGCCACTCCACGCCCGACCACCCGGCCGCGGCGACCCGCGTCGCGAGGCCGTGCTGGTCGGGCCACGCCTGGATCGACTCCGCGAGGTAGACGTAGGAGTCGGGGTTGGAGCTGACCGTGCGGGCGATCCGCGGCAGCGAGCCCATGAGGTAGGTGGAGTACACCCGACGGAAGGCCCGGTTCGTCGGAGTGCTGAACTCGCACACCACGAGTCGGCCACCGGGCTTGGTCACCCGGAGGAACTCGCGCAGCGCGGCGTCGGGGTCGGAGACGTTGCGCAGCCCGAAGCTCATCGTCACGACGTCGAAGCTGTCGTCGGCGAACGGGAGGCGCATCGCGTCGGCCGCGGTGAAGCCGAGGTCGGAGCGGCGGCGGTGCCCGACGCGCAGCATCCCGAGGGAGAAGTCGGCCGGGACGACGTCGACGCCGGAGTCGGCGAACGGCTCGCTGCTCGTGCCCGTGCCGGCGGCGATGTCGAGGACGCGCTGACCGGGGCGGGCGTCGCAGGCGGCGACGACGGCACGCCGCCACAGCCGGTCCTGGTCGAGGGGCACCGTGCGGGCCACGAGGGGCGCCGCCGCGGCAGCGGGGGCCGGGCGGCCCGCGGGGAGCGAGGTCATCAGCAGGCAACGATACGGCGCCGTGCCGCGGCCCCCGGCATCGGTGGGAGGATGGCGCGCATGTCCCGCGCCTCCCTCGAGAAGGACCCCCGCGACGTCGCCGCGATGTTCGACGACGTCGCCTCCCGCTACGACGTGACCAACGACGTGCTCTCCCTCGGCCAGGACCGGCTGTGGCGGCGTGCCGTCGTCGCCGCCTGCGACGCCCGCCCCGGTCAGCGCGTCCTCGAC
>JACXUW010000086.1 GCA_014763705.1 Micrococcales bacterium
GTCGACGGACGCCCAGGCCGCACGGGCCAGCCCGTCGTCACCCTCCGGCGGGGATGAGCGGATGAGCGACCTCGGCGTGGTCGTCGGCGACGACGGGCTGGCCCGTGCGGCCTGGGCGTCCGTCGACCCGATGCTGCGCAAGTACTACGACACCGAGTGGGGCATGCCGGTGCGCGACGAGCGCGGCCTGTTCGAGCGCCTCTCGCTCGAGGCGTTCCAGTCCGGGCTGTCGTGGGCGACCATCCTGCGCAAGCGCCCGGCCTTCCGGGCGGCGTTCGACGACTTCGACCCCGAGGCGGTCGCGCGCTACGACGACGCCGACGTCGCCCGGCTGATGGCCGACGCCGGCATCGTCCGCAACCGGGCCAAGGTCCTCGCGACGATCACCAACGCCCGGGCGACCCTCGGGCTGCGCGAGGACCCGGACGGCGACCTCGCCGCCTTCGTCTGGTCCTTCCGGCCGGCGCAGACCCCACGACCACGCACGTACGCCGAGGTGCCGACCACCTCGCCCGAGTCGCTCGCGCTCTCGAAGGCGCTGAAGCGCAAGGGGTTCGTCTTCGTCGGGCCGACGACGATGTTCGCCCTGATGGAGGCGGTCGGCATCGTCGACACCCACCTCCTCGGCAGCCACCGCCGCGGCAGCAGCGGCGTCTGGCCGGACTGAGCCGGCACACCGCCGCGGCCCGGCCCCCACGAGGAGGACCGGGCCGCGGCGTCGTGCTCGGCCGGGAGGCCGGGCTCAGCGGTGCAGGTCGAAGCGGTCGTTCTCCATGACCTTGACCCACGCGGCGACGAAGTCGTCGACGAACCGCTGCTCGCCGTCGGCGCTGCCGTAGACCTCGGAGATGGCGCGCAGCTGGGCGTGCGAGCCGAGGACGAGCTCGACGGCGGTGGCCTGCCACCGGCCGTCGCTGCTGTCGTAGACGTTCGCGGTGTCGGTCGAGGTCGACCAGGTGACGCCCGGCTGCAGCACCGTCGCGAGGACGTCGTTGGTCAGCTGCCCGGGCCGCTCGGTGAGCACCCCGACCGACGTGCCGCCGTGCGTCGCCCCGAGGGCCCGCAGGCCGCCGACGAGCACGACGAGCTGCGGTGCGGTGAGGCCGAGCATGAACGCGCGGTCGAGGAGCAGTCGCTCGGGGGCGATCTTCTCGCCCTCGCGCAGGTAGCCGCGGAAGCCGTCGGCGCGGGGCTCGAGGTAGCCGAAGGACTCGACGTCCGTCATCTCCTGCGTGGCGTCGGTGCGACCCGGCGTGAACGGCACCGTGACCTCGCGCCCGGCGGCGCGGGCGGCCTCCTCGATGCCCGCCGACCCGCCGAGCACGATGAGGTCGGCGAGGGAGACGGTCCGGCCGCCCCGGCCGTCGAAGTCGGCCTTGACCCGGCCGAGCACCTCGAGCACGGAAGCGAGCTCCTCGGGCTCGTTGGCCGCCCAGGAGCGCTGCGGCTCCAGGGCGATGCGGGCCCCGTTGGCGCCACCGCGCATGTCGGTGCGCCGGAAGCTCGCCGCGGACGCCCACGCCGTCTTCACGAGCTGCGCGACGGTCAGCCCGGAGCCGAGCAGGGCCGCCTTGAGGTCGGCGACGTCGGCGTCGGTCAGCTGCTCCCCGGAGGCCGCGGGCACCGGGTCCTGCCACGGCTGCGGCTCCGGCACCCACGGGCCGAGGAAGCGCTCGACTGGGCCCATGTCGCGGTGGAGGAGCTTGTACCAGGCCTTGGCGAAGGCGAGGCGGAACTCCTCCGGGTTCTCGTGGAAGCGCCGCGAGATGGGCTCGTAGACCGGGTCGAAGCGCAGGGCGAGGTCGGTGGTGAGCATCGTCGGCGGGCGGGTCAGCGAACCGTCCTCCGGGTCGGGCACGGTGTTCGCGCCGCCGCCGTCCTTCGGCTGCCACTGGTGCGCGCCGGCCGGGCTCCTGGTCAGCTCCCACTCGAAGCCGAAGAGGTTGTCGAAGAAGCGGTTCGACCACTGGGTCGGCGTCTGGGTCCAGGTGACCTCGAGGCCGGAGGTGATGGCGTCGCGGCCCTTGCCGCTGCCGTACTCGCTCTTCCAGCCCAGCCCCATCGCGTGGACCGGGCAGCCCTCGGGCTCGGTGCCGACGAGGTCGGGGTCGCCCGCGCCGTGGGTCTTGCCGAAGGTGTGGCCGCCGGCGATGAGGGCGACGGTCTCCTCGTCGTTCATCGCCATCCGCTTGAAGGTCTCGCGGATGTCGCGGGCCGCCTTGAGCGGGTCGGGCTCGCCGTTGGGACCCTCGGGGTTGACGTAGATCAGGCCCATCTGGACCGCGCCGAGCGGGTTGGAGAGCTCCCGGTCGCCCGAGTAGCGCTCGTCGCCGAGCCAGGTGTCCTCGGTGCCCCAGTTGACCTCCTCGGGCTCCCACACGTCGGGGCGGCCGAAGGCGAAACCGAAGGTCTCGAAGCCCATGTCCTCGAGCGCCACGTTGCCGGCGAGCACGAGCAGGTCGGCCCAGGAGACGGCCTGGCCGTACTTCTGCTTGACCGGCCACAGCAGGCGCCGGGCCTTGTCGAGGTTGGCGTTGTCCGGCCAGGAGTTGAGCGGGGCGAACCGCTGCTGCCCCCTGCCGCCACCGCCGCGGCCGTCCTCGACGCGGTAGGTGCCGGCGGCGTGCCAGCTCATCCGGATGAAGAGCGGGCCGTAGTGGCCGAAGTCGGCCGGCCACCAGTCCTGCGAGGTGCGCATGACCTGGACGAGATCGGCCTTGAGGGCGTCGACGTCGAGACCGGCGAAGGCCTCGGCGTAGTCGAAGGTGCCACCGAGGGGGTTGGCCTGCTCACCGTTGGTGTGCAGGACCGAGAGGTCGAGCTGGTTGGGCCACCAGTCCTGGTTGGTGCGGGGACGGGTGCCCTTGGCGGTGGGGGCGTCGATCGCCGGGTTCTCGCTCTCGCTGCCCTCGGCGGTCACACCGTGCTGCTGGTCGGTCACGTCGGTCCATCTCCTGTTTCGGTGGGTGTGCGGTGGACGGGTTCAGGTGCTGCCGCTCAGGCCGGGGTGCGGGCGGCGCAGTCGGGGCAGGTGCCCCAGTAGACGACCTCGGCCTCGTCGATGGCGAAGCCGTGGTCGGTGTGGGCGGTGAGGCACGGGGTCTCGCCGACGGCGCAGTCGACGTCGGCGACGACGCCGCAGGAGCGGCACACGACGTGGTGGTGGTTGTCCCCCACGCGCGCCTCGTACCGGGTGCTCGACCCCTGGGGCTGGATGGCCCGGACCAGACCGGCCGAGGTGAGGACGTGCAGCGCGTCGTAGACGGCCTGGTGCGACACCGTGGGGAGCGGGTCGCGGACGACCTGCAGGAGGCTGCCTGTGTCGGCGTGCGGGTGGGCGTGGACGGCCGCGAGGACCTCGAGCCGCTGCCGGGTCACGCGCAGGCCGGCGTCGCGCAGCAGCCTGGCGAGGTCCGGGGCTGGAGCCATGCGGCCAACCCTGCCCGACTTTTCTGGAACCTGTCAAGACAAGGTGGTTCCGTGCTCCGGAACGTCCGGCATCCTCCGGACCCGTTCTGCCCCGGGAACCGGAAACGGGCCGGCTGGCGCCGGCCCGTTCACTGCGGTGGAGCTGAGGGGATTCGAACCCCTGACCCCCTCCATGCCATGGAGGTGCGCTACCAACTGCGCTACAGCCCCGAGTGGGTTCCCCCGAAGGGGCGTCGGGAAGTCTACAGACGGGCTGCCGCTCCCCCAAATCGGGCTCAGGGAGGCGTCGGGGGGCCCGGCGCGGCCTGCCCGGCCGAGGCGTTCCACGTGCGCAGCCGCCACCCGTCGCGGCCCTCCACCAGCTCGCCCCAGTGGCAGTTCCCCAGCCCGTCGAGCACCCGCCAGGCCACCTGCTGCTCGAGGCCGAGCAGCCAGCCCGCCGCCGCGCGCCCCGCCGCGCCGTGCGTCGAGACGACGACGCACTCCCCCGCGCCGGTCGCCTCGAGGACGTCGGTGAGCGCCTCCGCGACCCGCGCCACCACGTCCAGGACCGTCTCCCCGCCCGGGCCGCCCCGGCGCACGTCCTCGCCCCGGTGCACCGCTGCGTGGTCCTCCGGCCAGCGCGCCGCGACCTCCGCGCTCGTCAACCCCTGCCACTCCCCCGAGTGGATCTCGCGCAGCCGTGGGTCGACGGTGAGGGGGACCCCGCAGGCCCGGGCCACGCTCTCACCCGTGCGTCGCGCCCGCTGGAGGTCGGACGTGACGACTCTCGAGGGGCCGAGCGCCGCGATGGCCGGACCGACCGCGGCCGCCTGCTCCTCGCCGCGGGCGGAGAGCGGGCTGTCGAGCTGTCCCTGCCAGACGCCCCCGGCGTTGTGGGTCGTCTCGCCGTGGCGGAGGACCACGATCCGGCGGGGAGCCCTCCTGCTCACCGTCCGCCCTGCTCGGTGCCGACCACCCCGAGGTCGACCGACGGGCAGTCGCGCCAGAGCCGCTCGAGCTCGTAGAACTCGCGCTCCTCGTCGTGCTGGACGTGGACGACGATGTCGCCGAAGTCGATGAGCACCCAGCGGCCCTCGCGCTGCCCCTCGCGGCGCACCGGCTTGGCCCCCTTCTCGCGCAGGACGTCCTCGACCTCGTCGACGATGGAACCGACCTGCCGCTCGGACTCGGCCGAGACGATGACGAACACGTCGGTCAGCGCCAGCTGGTCGGAGACGTCGATGCCGGTGATGGTCGTGGCGAGCTTGTCGGACGCCGCGGTGGCGGCGGCGCGGGCGAGGTCGAGCGAACGGTCGGTCGCGGTCACGGTGCTCCTCGGTAGAGGTGGTGCTTGGAGATGTACTGGACGACGCCGTCGGGCACGAGGTACCAGACCGGCTCCCCGGCCCGGACCCGCTCGCGGCAGTCGGTGGAGGAGATGGCCATCGCAGGCACCTCCTGGAGGGTCACCCGGTCGGCGGGCAGCCCGAGCTCGCTGAGGACGTAGCCCGGCCGGGTCACTCCCACGAAGTGGGCGAGCTCCCACAGCTCGTCGGCGTCCTTCCACGACAGGATCTGGGCCAGGGCGTCGGCGCCGGTGATGAAGAACAGCTCGGCGTCCGGGCGCTGGGCCCGCAGGTCGCGCAGGGTGTCGACGGTGTAGGTGAGGCCCGGGCGGTCGATGTCGACCCGGGAGACGGTGAACCGCGGGTTCGAGGCCGTCGCGACGACGGTCATGAGGTAGCGGTGCTCGGCCGGCGAGACCTCACGGGCCTCCTTCTGCCACGGCTGCCCGGTGGGGACGAAGACGACCTCGTCGAGCCCGAGCAGCGCCTGCACCTCGGAGGCGGCGACGAGGTGGCCGTGGTGGACGGGGTCGAAGGTGCCGCCCATCACCCCGAGGCGCACCGGCCGGTCGCTCAGTGGTGCCCCGGGTGCTCGGGCCAGTGGGCCTCGTCCTGCTCGCCCTCGGGCGCACCGTGCGTGGGTGGCGGTGCGTACTTGTGGTGGGTCCCGCGGAAGGACCACGTGACACCGAGGAGGAAGGCGAAGGCGAGGATCGCGAGCACCCCGACCAGCCACGGCGGGATCGGGAGCTCGCGGGCGGCTTCCTCGGCGGCGATCAGGGTGGCGGTGCTCGACATGGGCCACAGCGTACCGCCCCGTTGTCCACGGATTTCGTCCACAGGGGTGTGCACGACGGACGTGCCGAGCACCGCCGGCTGTGGACGAGCCGGGGCGCCGCCGAGACGCCCCGAGAAGTTCGGCCGAACCGCTTGCACCCCTCCACCGACAGGACTAGAACAGGTGGCACGCCCCCTCGGCGGCACCGGCCCGGCAGGCCTTCGGACCGAGGTCGTCCCGGGGGTGGGTCGATCGGATAACGGCACGTTGTTCCCTCCCCGGGCCTGACCGGAGGGGGACGTACGAACCTCCCGGGGGGAGTACGCCGCGCGCGACGGCGCGGGTGCTGCGGCCGACGGCCCGGAGTCGAAGTTCGTCCCCTCGGGGACGGCGCCAGCGTCGAATGGCATACCTCTGTGCGGTTCACCGCAGGGACCGACCGGCTCGCGTCCGACTGGTGGCTGAGCCGCCGGTGAGGGCCCCCGATCTCATACTCGGGGGCCCTCCGCCGTGCACAGGCGGTTCACGGCGAGCCACAGGCGGGGCACGGGCCCGCGCTCTACCCTGAGGGACATGCCGGACTCCCCCGACCTCACGGTCGTCGTCCCGATGTACAACGAGCAGGAGGTCCTCCCCCTGTTCGTCGACCGGATGCGCCCGGTCGCCGAGTCCTGGGGCGTCTCGTACGAGGTCCTCTGCGTCGACGACGGCTCGAGCGACGCCACACCCGTCCTCCTCCAGCGGCTGCTGCGCGAGTGGCCGCAGCTGCGGGTGGTCCGGCTGCGGGCCAACAGCGGCCACCAGGCCGCCATCTCCGCCGGCCTCGCCCGGGCCCGGGGGCGGCACGTGGTCACCATCGACGCCGACCTCCAGGACCCCCCGGAGACGATCGGCGAGATGCTCCGGGTCGCCCGCGACGAGGGCGTCGACGTCGTCTACGGCGTGCGCGAGGACCGCTCCAGCGACACCGCGTTCAAGCGGGTCACGGCCCGCGCCTTCTACCGCTCCATCCGCGCCCTGTCCGACGTCGACGCCCACGTGGACGCCGGTGACTTCCGGCTGATGTCCCGGGCCACCGTCGACGCCGTCAACGCGCTGCCGGAGTCCAACCGGGTGCTGCGCCTCGTCGTGCCGGCCCTCGGCTTCCCGAGCGCCTCGGTCGGCTACCGCCGGGCGCCGCGGGCGGCCGGCGAGTCGAAGTACCCCCTGGCCAAGATGGTCCGGCTCTCCGTCGACGCCGTCACCGGCTTCTCGATCGCCCCGCTGCGGTTCGCCACCTGGATCGGGCTCGTCGGCGGGGTCGCGGCGATCGGGGTCCTCGTCTACGCCGTCGTCGGGCTGCTGCTCGGCAACACCCTGCCCGGCTGGACCTCGACCGTCGTCATCGTCGCGGCCGTCGGCGCCGTGCAGCTGCTCGCCCTCGGCATCCTCGGGGAGTACGTGGGGCGCACGTACACGGCGCTCCAGGCGCGGCCGACCTACTTCGTCGCCCACGACAGCCTGGAGCAGCGCTCACCGGCGCAGCCGCAGGGTCAGACCCGGACCTGACCGTCCCCCTCGACGACCCACTTCGTCGTCGTCAGCTCGGGCAGGGCCATCGGCCCGCGGGCGTGCAGCTTCTGGGTCGAGATGCCGATCTCGGCCCCGAATCCGAACTCGCCGCCGTCGGTGAAGCGGGTGCTCGCGTTGACCATGACGGCCGCGGCGTCGACCTCGGCGGTGAACCGGCGGGCGGCGGCGCGGTCCTCGGTGACGATGGCCTCGGTGTGCCCGGACCCGAACCGGCGGACGTGCTCGAGCGCGGCGTCGAGGTCGTCGACGACGCCGACCGACATCTCGAGCCCGTGGAACTCGGTCGCGAAGTGCTCGTCGGTCGCCGCGTCGTGGGCGACGCCGGCGGCGTCGGCCTGCGCGCCGGCCCGCTCGTCGGTGTGGAGCAGCACGCCCTCGGCGGCCAGCGCGGCGAGGGCCTTGGGCAGGAACGCCTGCGCGACGTCACGGTGGACGAGGAGGGACTCGGCGGCGTTGCAGACGCTCGGCCGATGGGTCTTGGCGTTGACCGCGATGGCCAGGGCCTTGTCGAGGTCGGCCCGGGCGTCGACGTAGACGTGGCAGTTGCCGACCCCGGTCTCGATGACGGGCACGGTCGAGCCGGTGACGACGGCCTGGATGAGGTCGGCGCCGCCGCGCGGGATGAGGAGGTCGACGAGGCCACGGGCGGTCATCAGGGCCCGGACGACGCCGTGGCCGCCCTCGAGCAGGCTGACGGCGTCGGCGGGCAGGCCGCGCTCCTCGAGGGCGCGGCGCAGCACCTGGACGGTCGCCCCGTTGGTCTCGGCGGCGGCGCTGCCGCCACGGAGGATGACGGCGTTGCCGGACTTCAGGCCGAGGCCGGCGGCGTCGACGGTGACGTTCGGGCGGGCCTCGTAGATCATGCCGACGACGCCCATCGGCACCCGGACCTGCCGGATCTGCAGACCGTTGGCGAGGGTCGAGCCGCGGACCACCTCCCCCACCGGGTCGGGGAGGCCGGCGATGTCGCGCAGGGCCTGGGCGACGGCGGCGACGCGCGGCGGGTCGAGCCGGAGCCGGTCCTGGAGGCTCTCGGCCATCCCCTGCTCGCGGCCGCGGCTGAGGTCACGTTCGTTGGCGGCGACGACGTCGTCGGTGGCGGCGTCGAGCGCGTCGGCGAGGGCGTGGAGGGCGGCGTCCTTCTCGGCGCCGGAAAGGAGGGCCAGCCGGCGCGAGGCGGTGCGGGCGGCCTCGGCGACCTGCCGGACCCGCTCGACGTCGGCGGGGTCGACCGCGGTGGTGCTCTCGGACATGCTCCAAGGGTAGGCCGCGACGGCCGCGGGGTCGCCCGGCTTCCGGCGCGCGGACGGGTGACAGGATGGGCGGGTGACGACGATCCTGTCCATCCAGTCCTCCGTCGCGTACGGCCACGTCGGCAACTCCGCGGCGGTCTTCCCCCTCCAGCGGCTCGGTGTCGAGGTGTGGCCGGTGCACACGGTCCACTTCTCGAACCACACCGGGTACGGGGCGTGGCGCGGGCCGCTCATGCCGCCCGAGGACGTCCGCGAGGTGGTGACCGGCATCGAGGAGCGCGATGCCCTCCGCGAGGTCGACGCGGTGCTGTCCGGCTACCAGGGCGGCGAGCAGATCGGCGAGGTGATCCTCGACGCCGTCGCGCGCACGAAGGCCGCCAACCCGTCGGCGATCTACGCCTGCGACCCGGTGATGGGCAACGCCAAGTCCGGATGCTTCGTGCACCCGGCCATCCCGGTCCTGTTGCGCGAGAAGGTGGTTCCGCAGGCCGACCTCATCACGCCGAACCAGTTCGAGCTCGGGTTCCTCACCGAGACCGAGCCCGGCGACCTCGACTCGACGCTCGCCTCGGTCGAGGCCGCGCGGGCGATGGGCCCGGGCACGGTGCTCGTGACGTCGGTCCTGCGCCCGGACCGGCCGGCCGACACCATCGAGATGCTCGCCGTGCACGGCGACGGCGCGTGGATCGTGCAGACGCCGCAGCTGCCGCTCAAGGCGAACGGGTCCGGTGACGTGACGGCGGCCCTGTTCACCGCGCACCTGCTCGAGAGCGGTGACGCCGGAGTCGCCCTCGGGCGCACCGTGTCATCCGTGTTCGACCTGCTGGCGCGCACGCTGGAGTCCGGGCGGCGCGAGCTGCAGCTGGTCCAGAGCCAGGAGGAGATCGCGCACCCCCGGATGCAGTTCGAGGTCGAGCGCATCCGCTGAGCGCGGCCACCCCCGCCGCCGCGAACCTCACGCGTATCGGGTGACCCGATAACGGTGCGCCTCACCCAGGAACGGTTCCCGGGTGAGGCGCGGTCGTATCGGGTGACCCGATACGCGCGTGACTCGTGGGGTCAGAGGACGACGAGGTCGTCGCGGTGGACGACCTCGCGCTCGTACCCCGGACCGAGCTCGCGCGCCAGGTCGCGGGTCGAGCGGCCGAGCAGACGCGGCAGCTCGGTCGAGGCGTAGGTGACCAGCCCTCGGGCGATGACCCGCCCGTCCGGCGCGCAGACGTCGACGGGGTCGCCCGCCGCGAACGCACCCTCGACCTCGACGATGCCGGCCGGCAGCAGCGACTTGCGCCGCTCGGTGACCGCCGCGACGGCGCCGTCGTCGATGACGAGGCGTCCCCGGGCGGTCGTCGCGTGCGCCAGCCAGCGCTTGCGCGAGGCGCGGGTCGCGGCCGCCGGCGCGAAGACGGTGCCGACGTCCGTGCCCCCGAGCGCCGCGGCGACGTCGGGAAGCCGGGTCAGCAGGGTCGGGATGCCGGCCGCGCCGGCGATGCCCGCCGCCTCGACCTTGGTCACCATCCCGCCGCTGCCGACGGCCGACCCGGTGCCGCCGATGGTCACGGCCTCGAGGTCGTCGGCGGTGGCGACGAGCGGCACCCGCCGCGCCCCGGCCCGCGACGGCGGACCGTCGTAGAGGGCGTCGACGTCGGTGAGCAGGACGAGCCCGTCGGCCCCGACGAGGTCGGCGACGAGCGCGGCGAGCCGGTCGTTGTCGCCGAACCGGATCTCCTGGGTGGCGACGGTGTCGTTCTCGTTGACGATCGGGACGATCCCCAGCTCCAGGAGCCGCTCCAGGGTGCGCCGGGCGTTCGTGTAGTGGCCGCGCCGGGTCGTGTCGTCGGCGGTGAGCAGCACCTGCCCGACGGTCAGCCCGTGCCGCGAGAAGGCCGCCTGGTAGGCCGCGACGAGGGCGCCCTGCCCGACCGACGCGGCGGCCTGCTGGGTCGCGAGGTCGGTGGGTCGGCGGGCCAGGCCCAGCGGCCCGATGCCCGCCGCGATGGCCCCGGAGGAGACGAGGACGACCTGCGCGCCGTCGGCCCGGCGGGCGGCGAGGACGTCGACGAGCG
>JACXUW010000087.1 GCA_014763705.1 Micrococcales bacterium
ACGGCTCGCGGCAGGTGCTCCCCCATCCACCCGCGGACCTGCGCCCACGCGTGCGAGTGCGTCCCGACCGCGCGCACGTCGGCCAGCGCCACCCCACCCCGGGCCGCGAGGACGAAGGTGACCGGCACCATCACCTCACCGGTGACGAGCAGTGGGTCGCCGCTGGCCAGGGCGTCGAGCGTCGCCGACACCCCGCCCTCGACGGAGTTCTCGATCGGGACCATCGCACCGT
The DNA here is from genome assembly GCA_014763705.1 of Micrococcales bacterium. Taxonomy (GTDB): domain Bacteria; phylum Actinomycetota; class Actinomycetes; order Actinomycetales; family Dermatophilaceae; genus Phycicoccus. The sequence continues at coordinate 233 of JACXUW010000087.1, forward strand.
CGACGTCGCCGGCCCGCAACGCCGCGAGGGCCGCGTCGACCGACCCGAAGGCCACCCGCTCCGCGCCGTCGGCCGCCGGCCAGGCGTCGAGCGCCATCGAGGTGAAGGTCCCCTCCGGTCCGAGGTAGCCGAGGCGGGTCGTCATGGCTGCTCCTTGCCCGTCCGGGCCGCCGCGAGGGCCTGCTGCTCCTCGGGCGAGAGGGTGGCGTCGGAGGTGCCGCCGACGACGCCCTTGGCGTAGGTGCGCGACTCCCCGCGCGCGTGGATCGAGCTGATGACGAGCCCGTCGCCGCGGTCGTCGACGACGGCCGCGCTGAAGCTCAGCCGGCCGCCCATGTCGCCGAACGCGTCGTACCGGACGACCGCCACGTGCCGCAGCGCCTGGGCGACCTCGGCGCGCAGGGCCGCGACGTCGGAGTCCCCCGCCGGGCGGTGGCCCTCGAGCGCCGCGACCCGTCGGCGCAACGCCGCGGTCCGGGCGAGCAGCACGACGACGCCGACGAGCGCGAGGAGCCCCAGCACCGCCGGCACCCCGAGGAACACCGCCTCCCGCGCATCCAGTCCGAGCACGCGCCCAAGGCTAGGCGCTCGACGTCAGCCGGGGCGGGTCGTCCCGAGGGCCGGGTCGTCGTCGCACACGGCCCGGACGCCGAAGCGCGTCCGGCGCGCGTCCATCCGCCCGGTCCGCACGTCCGCGAGCAGCTGCTCCATCCGGGAGCGTGGGTCGACCCCGCGCGGCAGCGTCTCGGAGCGCAGGACCCACCGCCCGCGACCGTTCCTGGGGTCGGGCAGGACGACACCGACCCGCCACCGGGTGGAGTGCTCGCGCACGAGGACGGTGAGGACCCTCCGCGTCGGGTAGAAGGCGGCGAAGTAGACCGCCCACGTGAGCCAGAAGCGCAGTCCGTCCTGCCAGAAGCCGCCGTCACCGGCACCGAACCACCCGCGCCCCAGCCACACGACGAGGACGACGACGCCGGCACCCGCCGCGAACGGCACGAGGACGGGTGGACGCGCGAGGGGGATGCCGACCTTCTCGCCGACGACCTCGAGCACCATCCCGGTCCGCGAGAACACGGTGATCGACGTGCCGGGCGGTGTCGCCGGGGGCAGGACCTCGTCACGCACCTGCCGCGACCTCCTCGGCCGGGGTACCGACGCCGGCCTCGTCCGCCCGGCTCCCGGGCCGCTCCCGCGCCACCCACCAGAGGAGCACGAGGCACAGCACCCCGCCGGCGACGTCGGCGTTCTGGAGGACGCGCCCGGGCCACTCCGGCCAGTCGCGGTGCGCGAGCCAGTCGATGCCCCACCACGGCAGTCGGAGGGTGAAGAACACCGTGACCGCGAGCGCCGCCCACAGCCGGTGCCGTTCCTGCCACGGGCGGGCCCCGAGCAGCGCGAGGACGACGACGACGACCCAGTGGTAGTGGTGCACCCACGACACCGGGGAGACGAGGCAGGCGACGATGCCGACGACGGCGAGCTCGGCCACCGGGTCGCCGGCGCGGTACATCCGGGCGGCCAACCGGAAGCCGAACCAGGCGACGACCGCGACGACGACGAGCCAGAGCACCGTGCCGGGCAGCCCCTCCGGCCCGAGCCGCAGGAGGAACCCGCGGATCGACTGGTTGGCCGTGCCCGCGTTCGGGCCGAGGCGGGTGGGGTCGCGCAGCGCGGAGGTCCAGAACTCCCAGGACGTCCCGGGGAGGATGACGGCGGCGAGCAGCGTCGCGACGGCCGCCGACGCCACGGTCGTCGCCGCCTCGCGCCAGCGCCGCGTGACGAGGAAGTGCACGACGAACACCCCGGGCGTCAGCTTGATCGCCATCGCCAGCCCGATGAGCGCACCGCGCGGCAGCCAGCGGGCCAGCCGTGGCCGGGGCTCGACGAGGTCCATGACGCAGGCCAGCACGAGGAACGCGTTGACCTGGCCGAAGCGGATGCCGTCGTCGACCGGGTGCAGCCACAGCATCGGCGCGGTGAGCAGCGCGAGGGCCAGCGGCAGGCGGTCCCCGGCAGTCACGAGGACGCGCCGGCCGGCGTACCAGACGATGGCCGTCGTCGCGACGACCTGCAGCGCCGTCCACAGCCAGCCGACGACTCCGAACGGGATGAAGGCCAGCGGCAGCGCGAGGAACGCCGCGAAGGGCGGGTAGGTGAACGGCAGCAGCTGCGGGGCCTCGGTCATCGCCGAGTAGATCGGGCGCCCGGTGAGGATCGAGACGCCTGCGTCGCGGTAGACGTCGACGTCGACCTGCCACTGGTCGAGCGGCCAGAAGACGAGGTAGCGCAGGGCGACCGGGCTCGCGGCGAGGGCGATGACGAGGGCCGCGAGGGTCCACGACACCCACCGGCGACGGGGCGCTGGCGGGCGCAAGGCCCTCGGGGTGGTCACGACACCATTCTCACCACGGGTGCGTACCCTGTCCGGCGTGACCCGCAGAGCCCTCGCCGTCGCGCTGGCCATCGTCGCCACCGTCGGCGGGCTCCTCCTCGCGGTCCCGAGCTCGGGGGCGGCCCCCGCCCGCGAGCAGACCGGCGCGGTCGTCCTCATCGGCACCGGTGGCATCAGCTGGTCGGACGTCGACGAGAAGAACACCCCGAACCTGTGGCTCATGCTGCGCGACGGCGCCTCGGCCGCGCTCTCGGTGCGCTCGGTGTCCTCCAACACCTGCCCCGGCGACGGCTGGCTGGGGCTCTCCGCCGGGTCGCGCGCCGCCGTCCCGCGGGAGGGCCCCGCCGCCAACCCGGCCGACCGGCCCTGCCCCGGTGCGCCGACGCTCACCGGCGACCGGGTGACCCAGTGGCAGGACTACCTCGACGCCGCCGCCGCGCAGAAGTTCGACACCCGCCTGGGGCTGCTCGCGCAGGAGGTCGACCACGCCGGGATGTGCGTCGCGGCGGTCGGCCCCTACGCCGTCGCCGGGGCGGCCCTCCCGGACGGCACCGTCGAGCACCACAGCGAGCTGACCCGGGACGAGATGCTCGTCGACCTCAACACCTGCCCGGTGACGCTCGTCGACGTGGGGGTCGTGCGCGACCCCGCCGACGTCGTCCCCGGCGAGAGCGCCGGCGGGTCCCGCGCCGAGCAGGTCCGAGCCATCGACGCGCGGATCGGCGAGGTCGTCGCGGCCGGACCGAACGGCGCCGACTTCGTCGTCGCCAGCCTCGCCGACGCCGGCCGCTCCGAGCGGCTGCGGCTCGTCCTGGCGCGCGGGCCGCACTTCGGTCCCGGCACCCTCGTCTCCGGGTCGACGCGGCAGGTCGGGCTGGCACAGTCCCCCGACCTCACCGCGACCGTCCTCGCCAGCGTCGGGGTGCCGGTCCCCGACGCCGTCGCGGGCGCACCGCTCACCGACGACCCCGCGCCCGACAACTCCGAGCGCCGCGCCCGCGACCGGCTCACGTCGCTGCGCGACCTCGACGAGGCCAGCCACGACGTGCACGGCCTCGTCGAGCCGTTCTTCCAGGTGTTCGCCTACGGCCAACTCGTCGTCTACCTCCTCGTGCTCCTCGTCTGGAAGGGCCGCATCGGTTCCGAGGCCACCCGGGCCACGGTGCTCACCCGGGTGCGGGTCCTCGCGGTGGCGGCCGCTGCCGTGCCGGTCTCCACCTTCCTCGCAAACCTCGTGCCCTGGTGGCGCTTCCCGATCGAGATGCTCGCCGTCGTCGCGACCGTCCTCGCGTTCGTGGCGGCCATCGCCGGCGCCGCCCTCCGCGGGCCCTGGGCGCGCTGGCCGCTCGGCCCGATGGCCTTCGTCTCCGGGGTGACCGCCGCCGTCCTCGCCGTCGACGTCATCACCGGTTCGCGGCTCCAGCTGTCCTCGCTCATGGGCCTGCAGCCCGTCGTCGCCGGCCGGTTCTACGGGATGGGCAACCCGACGTTCGCGCTCTTCGGCACGGCGACCCTCCTGCTCGCGGTTGCGGTCTCCTCGGCGCTCGTCCTGCGCCGGGCCAACCTCGCGGCGGCGATCGCGGTGGGGGTCATCGGATTCGCCGCGCTCGTCGTCGACGCCGCCCCATTCTGGGGCGCCGACCTGGGGGGTCCGCCGGCCCTGCTCCCGGCGGTCGTCTACCTCGTCCTCGCCATCCTCGGGGTCCGGATGACGTGGCGCCGCTGGTTGCTCGTCGCCGGCGCCGTCGTCGTCGTGTTCTTCGCCGTGGCCGGCGCGGACTGGCTCCGGGCACCGGCCGACCGGACACACCTCGGCCGGTTCATCCAGGCGATCATCGACGGCACCGCGGGCGACATCGTGACGCGCAAGGCGGAGCAGAACCTCGAGATCCTCCGGAGCAACGCCCCGCTGACCCTCCTCGTGCCGGCCGCGCTGCTCTTCGTCGCGTACGTCCTGGCGCGCCCGACGTCGTGGGGCTCGCGCGCACTGCAGCGTTCCTACGACAACGCGCCGACCCTGCGGCCCGGGCTCGTCGCGCTCTTCCTCATGCTGGCGATCGGGTTCGCGGTCAACGACTCCGGCGTGGCCATCCCGGCGGTCGGTGCGACCCTCGCCATCCCGCTCATCGTGTCGGCGTCGGTCGGCTACCTGCTCGAGGAGGCGCGGACCACCGCCCCGACCCGCCGCGGCCGGCGCCGACGCTGACCGCGAGCGCCACGACCCACAGGGCGAGGGCCAGCCACGGCGCGACCTCCCGGCGCAGACCGAGGGTGAGCGACTCGACACCGGGCGTCATGCCGAGGACCCGACCGGGCACGTAGGCCAGGCACATCAGGGTGAGACGGCCCAGGGCCAGCAGGTCGACCGGGCCGGCGACGAGGGCGGGCAGGGCCGCCCAGACGAGCACGTCGTACCACGGCAGCGAGTAGGGCGCGGCGAGCGAGTACGCCAGCGCGAGGACGGCGGTGACCCGCAGGGCCGAGGCGGCGACGTCGAGGCGGGGGTCGTCGTCGGGGGCGGCGTCGCGCCGGGTCATCCGGACGAGGGCGACGGCGAGGACGACGGCGAGCAGGGCCGCGCCGGCCGAGACGACCGTGCGCGCCTCGGGGTTGCCGATGACGGGTCGCAGCGCCTCGAGGAGCGGGCGCCACGGCGTCGCGAGGGACACCGCCTGCCGGGAACGTGCGAGCTGGTCGTACACGTGCCCGCCGCCCCACGCCTGGAGGCCGCCCGCGACGACGAGGAACCCGGCGAGGAGCGCCCCCAGGTGTGCCGCCACCCGGGCCGGCCGACCGTCCTCGCCGCGGGACCGGTTGAGCCAGAAGGCGACCGCGAGGGCCACGAGCCCCACCCCGTAGGTGATCTTCGTCGAGGCCGCGAGCGCCACGGCCGCACCCGCCACGGCTGCACCGCGCGGACCGGCGAGGCGCGCCGTCGCCGCCACCGCGACCGCGACGAGGGCGGTGGCGACGACGTCGACGTGCGCGCCGAGGACGCCGGCGCCGAGCACGAGGGGGTTGAGCGTCCACACCACGTCGACCCGGCCGTGCAGCCGCTGGGGCAGCGCCGTGCGCAGTGCCCAGCGGGTGGCCAGCCAGGCGAGGACGACGACGACCTGCCAGACCCACACCTCCTGGCGCAGCTGCGGGCCGCCGAGCCAGGCGGAGAGGCCGTGCAGCAGCGTGGCGAACGGGCCGTAGACGCTCGGCTCCTCCGTCCACGGGGCCTCGACCCGGCTCGTCACCGGATCGGCACCGCCGTGCCAGGCCGCCGGCGACTCCACCCACGGGTTGCCGCCGGAGACGAGGATGCGCCCGTAGGCGACGTAGCTGATGTGGTCGGCCGACCCGAACGGCGCGACGAGCAGCGCGGCCACGCCGAGCCCGCCGGGCACCCACCACCGGCGCAGCGGAGAGACGTCGCGTCGCACGCCGATCGCCACCGTGACGGCGCCGAGGAGGTAGGCCGCCCAGAGCAGACCCGTCACGACGGCCGGGGAGAGGGTCAGCGGGAGGAGGGTCCCCGGGGCCCATCCCCGGGGGTCGAGGTCGGGCTGGGCGGCGTTCGGCCGGGCGAGCCCGACGACGAGGAGCAGCGCGACGGAGGCGCCGAGCACGAGGCGCCGGACGGTCTCGGCGTGCGCCGACGCCACCGGCGGGGCGGAGGCCGCCGGCCCCTCGCGGGTGACCGGCGTCAGCCCCGGTGCCACGGACGCCACCCGCGCCGGACGAGGGCGAGCCACACGTCGCGGTACTGGGCGGCGCGGTGCAGCTGCCCCCTCCAGTCGCTGCCGCTGACCCGGTGCTGGAGCTCGCACGGCACCTCGAGGACCCGCAGCCCGGCCCGGAGCACGTCGACGGTCAGCGCGGTCTCGACCCCCCACCCGCGGGCCAGCGGGCTCGCGGCGTCGTAGGCGGTCGGTGACAGGCAACGCATCCCGGAGAGGGGTTGCACCGCACGGAAACCGGTGAGCCGCTCGATGCCCCGCCGCGCCAACCCGACGACGAGACCGCGGCCGCCTCCGGCGGTGATCTGCGCGGGCAGGGTCGCGATCGTCATGTCCGCCCGGCCCTCGAGGACCGCGTCGGTGAGCACGCCGAGGGCCGCCGCCGTCTCCTGGAGGTCGCCGTCGACGAAGAGCAGCGCGGCCGGCCAGGCGTCGTCCGGGTCGGTGGCGGCGGACACCGCCTCGAGCTCGCGGACGTGCCGGACCCCGGTCTCGAGGGCCGCGGCCTTCCCCCGGTTGCGGGCGTGGATGACGACCGCTGCGCCGGCCTCACGGGCGACGTGCGCGGTGGCGTCGGTGCTGCCGTCGTCGACGACGACGACTCGGCCGACCTGCGGCAGGGCGAGGACGGCCGCGACCGTGGCACCGATGCGGTCGGCCTCGTCCTTGCACGGGACGACGGCCGCGACCCGGCTCGCCATCGCGCTCACGACGGGCACCTCGCCCCACCCCGAGTCCGGGAGCGGTTGGCGGAGCAGCCGTTTCCCCACTCGGCGCGGGCGGGACGCAGCATCAGCGGAGGGTCACCTGGCGGCTGAGCAGACCGGAGCGGGCGCGGCGCTCCTCGGCCGTGAGCGGAGCGTCGGCACCGAGCGCCGCGCGGTAGCGCTCGCCGAAGGCCGCGAGCGCGTCCTCGTGGTCCGCCGCGCCGAGCTCGGGGTCGAGGTCCCAGACCGGGACGAGGAGGCCGCCGGCGCGGAACGCACCGAGCAGACGGGTGCCGTCGCCGAGACCGTCCTCGCCGGCGGCGTGCAGCCGGGCGAGCGCGTCGGTGGCGACGTCCTCGTCGTCGGGCAGGACGAGCCGGACGTGGGCGCGGTCGCCGATGCGCACCCAGTACGCGGACGGCAGCGCTGCCATCGGGACGGTCGGAACGATCGACTCGTTCGCCCGCTCGAGCGACTCCCTGGCCTCGCCCTCGAGCTCCTGGTCCTCGACCCAGAAGTCGAAGCCCTCGTGCACGACGACGTCGAAGCCGGAGTCGGCGGCGAGGACGTCCTGGAGGCGGGGGCTGTCGGCGGTGACCTGCGGGGTGGTCGTCACCGGGTGCCCCTGCTCGGCGGCGAGCCCGGCGAGCAGCTGGGCCGCGAGGTCGCGCGAGGCGTCACCGCTGGAGTTGCCGGACTGCGTCCCGATGAGGACGGTCCCGTCGGTGCGGTGCAGCGCCGGCCAGGCGAGCGGGAGGACGGTGGCCACGGTGACCTCCGAGGGCGCGCCGTCGGGCACGTGCTCGGGACGCACCGTGACGACGGCGGTCGCGGCCGGCAGGATCTCGCGCATCGCGACCCAGTCGGTCTCGTGCGGCAGCCCCGCGAACGGACGGGCCTCGAACGGCGCCGGCTGGGGCCGTGCGGCCCTCGGGGTGCGGTCGGTGCCGCGGTGTCGTCGCGATGCCTTGCCCATGCGCGTCACCCTAGAGGACGTCGGGGCGCGCGCCGTCAGGTGGCGGAGCGTCGGACGTCAGGTCGCGCGGCGCCGGCTCGGGCCACCGAGCGTGGCCCACACGACGTTGCCCGTGCGGTCCTCGGTGACGCCCCACTCGTGGGCCATCGACCGGACGATGCGCAGGCCGCGGCCGCTGGAGAGCCAGACGGTGCGCGGCGCCGGCTTGGGGACCGTGGCGCCGCCGCCGTCGGTGACCTCGACCTCGACGACGTCGCCACGGATCTTCCAGCGCACCCGGATCGTGCCGTCGGACAGCGGGCGGGCGTGCCGCACAGCGTTGGTCAGCAGCTCGGAGGCGACGATCTCGGCCTCGCCGACGAGGTCCTCCGGCAGGTCGCGGGCCGACAGGTCGGTGACGAGCGAGTGCCGCACACGGCCGACCGACGAGGGGTCCGCCGGGACGCGCACGGTGCAGATGATGCTGTCGACCCCCGGCCCGGAGGATTCCGCGACCTCGAGGTCGAGGTCGGCGTACCCGGTGGTCGGCTCGGTGGTCGGTGCGGCGTCGTCCGAGGTCACGCGGTCAAACCTACCCCGCGGCCTCCATCCGGTCGATGGCCGCCCGGGGCCGGTTGGTGATGACGACGTCGACCCCGAGCTCGCGGCACAGGTCCATGTCCTCCTCGCGGTCGACCGTCCACACGAAGACACCGTGGCCGTGCCGCCGGTACTTCTGCACCACCGACGGCTTCTTGCGCAGGAAGGCGATGTCGAGGCCGACGATGTGCACGCCGGGCGGGAGCGTGCCGTCCAGGGGCAGTGAGCGCCCCTTGGCCGAGACGAGGTGGACCAGCGGCACGTCGGGTGACAGCTTGTGGACGCGCTGCAGCGCCCTGGCCGAGAAGGACATCACCCGCACCTTGGGGCGGCCAGGTCGGTCGCCACGGTCGAGGTCGAAGGCGCGCAGCACCTGGACGAGGGTCTTCTCGACGTCGTCGCCGTGCCGGGTCGGGTGCTTGGTCTCGATGAGGGTGATCACCTCGTCGCCGGTGTCGACGAGGGTGTCGAGCAACCGTCGGAGGGTCAGCAGGTGGCCGCGCTCGGGGTCGGACTCGGGCCGCTCTGACTCGCCCGGACCACTCTTCCACGAGGCCCAGTCGAGCTGCTCGAGACGGGCGAGCTCGAGGGTAGAGACGACACCGGAGCCGTTGGAGGTGCGCTCGACCCGGCGGTCGTGGACGCAGACGAGGTGGTGGTCGGCCGTGAGCCGGACGTCGCACTCGACACCGTCGGCGCCGTGGTCGAACGCCTTCCGGTAGGCCCGGAGCGTGTGCTCGGCCTCCTCGTCACTCGCTCCGCGGTGCGCCACGACGAGGGGACGGGTGGTCGTCTGCTGCTCGACGGTCACGCTTCCCCATGATGGCGGCTCCGGCTGTGAGCACCGAGTCGGGAGCGGCGTGTCGCGGTCCCGGGCGTGTCGCCGCACGGTCCGCTCACGCATCCGGCCGCCCTACCGTTGGACCATCGTGAGCCTTCCTCCCTTCCAGCACCTCGTCGACGAGCACTGGCGCGACGTCGCCCGGCTCGCGCACGGCCTCGTCGGCCCGGTGCACGCCGACGACGTGGCCCAGCAGGCGTGGACCCAGGCGCTCGCGGCCTACCCGCGGCTCACCCATGCGCGCAACCTGCGCTCGTGGCTCCTGACCATCACCCACCGCTGCGCGATGGACCACCACCGCGCCGCCCGGCGGACCACTCCGCACGAGGACCCGGCCGACCTCTCGGCGGCGCCCGCGGTCAACCCTCCCGAGGCGCGGGACGACGAGCTGTGGGGTCGCGTCGCCGCCCTGCCCGAGCGGCAGCGCGACGCCGTCGTGCTCCGCTTCGTCGGCGACCTCGACCACCGTGCCGTCGCCGCGGCGCTCGGCACGTCCCCTGGAATGAGCCGGCGTCTCGTGAGCGACGCGCTGGCCAGCCTCCGCCTCGACCTCATCGACCCCGAGGACCCACGATGACCGACCCGTTCCGCTCCTTCGCCCCCACCCTCGCCGGTCCGCCGCGGCTCGCGCCGACCGACGTCTCGTACGTCGTCGACGACACCGCCGTCGGCCGGATGCTCCTCGCCGTGCGCGACGGCGGGCGGGTGCTGGCGACCGCCTACGCGCCAGACGACGCCGCCGAGGAGCGCTGGCTCCGGCGCCTCGCGGCGACGGTCAGCCCCCGCGTGCTGCGCCATCCCGCGCCGACCGACGCCGTCCGCCGGGCGCTCGAGGAGTTCCTCGCCGGCCGGACACGGCGGGTGCAGGTCGAGCCCGACCTCGCCCTCGCGTCGGCCTTCCAGCGCGAGGTGCTGACCGGCCTCGCCGAGGCGGTCGGGTACGGCGAGCGGACGACGTACGC
>JACXUW010000541.1 GCA_014763705.1 Micrococcales bacterium
CGGCACTCCCCTCCCCGGGCTGTTCGCCGCCGGCGAGGCCAGCGGGTTCGGTGGCGGAGGCGTCCACGGATACCGCGCGCTCGAGGGCACCTTCGTCGGGGGCTGCCTCTTCAGCGGCCGGCAGGCCGGACGAGCCATCGCCGCCGCACTCTGACTCAGCGGCCCGGCTCGAGCAGGACCTTGAGGCTCGTCGGGTCCGAGCGCAGCGTCTCGAGCGCCTGCGCGTACTCGGACAGCCCGAACCGGTGGGTGACGAGCCCGTCGGTGCGCACCCGCCCGGACCGCAGCAGGGCGAGCGACCGGTCGAGGCAGTCGACCTGCGCGAAGGAGCCCTTGACGGTCAGCTGCCGCCGGAACACGTCGTAGGGGCTGAGCGGGATGCGGGCGTCCTCGCGGCACATCCCGTAGACGAAGACCGTGCCGTTCGTCGCGGTGAGCCACGGGAGGGTCTCGACGACCGACGCGGCGCCGGTGACGTCGACGGTCACGTCGAAGCCGCCCGGCTGGAGGTCGCGCAGCGTCCGTGCCGTCTCGGCGGCGTCCCGGGTCACCTCGACGACGCGGTCGATGCCGTAGGCCGTCGCGAGGTCCAGCTTGAAGCGGGTCGGGGCGGCGACCGTCACCCGGCCGGCGCCGCCGTGGAGCAGCAGCTGCGCGAGGAGCAGCCCCGTCGTCCCCGCCCCGACGACGAGGACGTCGGCCCCGGGACGCAGCCCGAGGACGTCCATCCCGTGCACGGCGCACGCGAGGGGCTCGGCGAGCACGGCGACCTCCGGTGGCAGGTCGTCCGCCGGGTAGACCTTGTGCGCGGGGCTGAGCAGCGACTCGGCGAAGCCACCGGGCGCGTTGACCCCGAGCGAGTGGAAGTGCTCGCAGAACAGGTGGTTCCCCCGGGAGCACTCGGGGCAGCGCCCGCACGCCGACGCGTTGTCGACGGCGACCCGCTGCCCGGGCTCGACGTGCGTCACGCCCGCGCCGACCGCGCGCACCGTGCCCGTCGCCTCGTGCCCGGGCGTCAGCGGGAAGGCGGCGAAGAAGCCGCCCTCGTGCAGGTGCAGGTCGGTGCCGCAGACCCCCGCGAGGTCGACGTCGACGACCACCTCGCCCGGCCCGGCGACCGGTCGCGGCACCTCGCGGACGGTGAGCGACCGCGGCGCGTCGTAGACGACCGCCCGCATCGTGGCGTCGGTGGCGGCGGGGGAACCGGGAGCGGGCGCGGCATCGGACACATTCACCTTCCTAGCGGACCGGACCGACCGACGACAGGCCCCGCCCACGCCTCGTTAGACTCACCGGGTGCCGCCGACGACCCGCATCCCGGCCGAGGTCGGGCGCCCTCTCCACCGGCACACCGACTTCCGCCGCTTCTGGCTGGCGCGACAGGTCTCCGTCGCCGGCACCCTCGTCACCGCGGTCGCCCTGCCGGTCCTCGTCTACCGGCTGAGTGGCAGTGCGTCGCTCACCGCCCTCGTCACCCTCGTCGAGGGCCTGCCGTACCTCCTCCTCGGCCTCTTCGCCGGAGCACTCGCCGACCGGCTCGACCGGCGCCGGGTCATGGTCGCCGCCGACGTCGTCAGCGCCCTCGCCATCGGCTCGGTGCCGGTCGCGCACGAGCTCGGTGTGCTCACCGTCTGGCACGCGCTCGTCGCCGGCTTCCTCGCCCAGGCGAGCTTCGTGTTCTTCGAGGGCGCGGCGTTCGGTGCGTTGCCGGCCATCGTCGGCCGCTCGCGGCTCGGCGCGGCGAACGCGGCGATCTGGGGCTTCGGCTCGCTGCTGGACCTCGGGATGCCGATGCTCGCCGGCGTCCTCCTCGCGGCGGTGCACCCGGCGATGCTGCTCGGGGTCGACGCCCTGAGCTTCCTCGCCTCGGCAGCCGCCGTCGTCGGCATCGCCACCCGGCTGAGCGCTGCCCGCGACCTGCCGCCGCTGCGGCCCCGCGCCCTCGTCGACGAG
>JACXUW010000088.1 GCA_014763705.1 Micrococcales bacterium
GGTGCCATGACCGACCCCACCTCGCTGCCCAACTTCCCGCCGCCCCCGGACGAGCACCCGCTGCGGGGCCGGGTCCTCGACGTCCTCGTCGACCTCGGGCTCGGGCCGAACATCGACGGCGACGGCGACGTCGCCTTCACCGTCAACGACCAGCAGCTCTTCGTCCGCTGCACCGAGGGCGACGTCGAGATCATGCGGCTGTTCGGGCAGTGGCAGATCCAGGACGAGCTCGTCGCCGACCGGCTCAAGCTGCACGAGACGTGCAACGAGATCAACCTGCACATGAACCACGTGAAGACGGGCATCGCGGGCACGACGCTCGTCGTCACCGGCGAGCACGTCGTCACCGCGGGCGCCGACCTCTCGGTCCTCACCCAGGTCTCCATCCAGGTCGTCCTCTCCGCCGTGCACCTCTGGCACCAGCGGATGCTCGGCATCGACCCGGAGACCGGCCAGCCGCTGGAGGACGGGCAGTGACCGACCTCGTCCGCCTCGAGGTCGAGGGCGGCATCGGCACGATCCGGATCGACCGCCCGCCGATGAACGCGCTCAACGCCGAGATCCAGCACGGGCTCGTCGCGGCCTGCCGCGAGGCGGCCGAGCGGCGCGACGTCGCGGCCGTCGTCGTCCACGGCGGCGAGAAGGTGTTCGCCGCGGGCGCCGACATCAAGGAGATGGAGACGATGTCGTACACCGACATGGTCGACCACTCCGCGCTGCTCCAGGACTTCACGAAGGCGCTCGCCGGTCTGCCCAAGCCGACCGTCGCCGCGATCACCGGCTACGCGCTCGGGGGCGGCTGCGAGGTCGCGCTGGCCTGCGACTGGCGGGTCGTCGCCGACGACGCGAAGCTCGGCCAGCCCGAGATCAACCTCGGCATCATCCCCGGCGCCGGCGGCACCCAGCGCCTCGCCCGCCTCGTCGGTCCGGCCCGGGCCAAGGACCTCGTCCTCTCCGGCCGGTTCGTCGATGCCGAGGAGGCCCTGGCCATCGGTCTCGCCGACCGGGTCGTCCCCGCGGCCGAGGTGTACGAGACCGCCCGCGCGCTCGTCGCCCGGTACGTCGGCGGCCCGGCCTACGCCCTGCGCGCGGCGAAGGAGGCCATCGACCGGGGCCTGGAGGTCGACCTCGAGACGGGCCTGGAGATCGAGCGCACCCTCTTCGCCGGGCTCTTCGCGACGCAGGACCGCGCCACCGGCATGCGTCACTTCGTCGAGAAGGGCAAGGGCCCGGCGCCGTTCGAGGGCGCCTGAGCGTGGTCCCGGACGCCCGGCCTCAGCCGTCCGTGCCCGCGTGCCGCCCGCCGTGCCGGGCCCGCAGGTCGGCCCGCTTGGCCACGACGGTCGCGGCGTGCTCCGGGCGCGCCATGAGCTCGAGGTCCTGCAGGAGCGCGTCGATGCGGGCGGGCACCTGGAGGCCGTCCGCGCCGTAGTGCGCCACCTCGTCGAGGGCGAGATCGAGCATCCCGGCGAAGGTCGGGGGGCGGTCGAGGACGCGGACCGTGCCCCGGCCGTCGACGAGGTACGCCGACCGGTCCGGGCGCAGGGCGGCGACCCGCAGGACACGGTGCAGCTCGTCGAGCACCTGCACGGCCGTCGTCGGGTCGTTGACCCCGGGGGACAGCGCCCGCTCGGCGATGTCGACGAGCTGCCGCAGCCCGAACTCGGGGTCCTGCTGGAGCGTGCGTTCGCGACCGAGGCCGACGGCGTCGCGGACCGCCTCGGCGACGTCGTCGCCGGCGTGCGCGCCGTGGACGATCGCGAGCGGCTGGCCGCGGTGACGGACCTCGCCGGCGCGGGTCAGCAGCTCGACGACCACCCCGGCCCGTTCGGCACACTCGACGAGACCGGTGTAGTGGACGCGCTGGACGACCCCGTGCCGCTCGCCGGTCGTCACGGTGAGCGTCGGCCCGGGCTGCTGCGCCCACGACGGCGGCACCGCGGAGGTGTCGTCCCACTCGGCCGCCGAGCCGCGCTCGAGGGAGCGGACGGTGTGCGCGGCGATCCGGTCGATGACCTGGTCGACCCGGATCGAGTCGGTGATGTGGTGGATGAAGGCGAGGAAGAGGGCGACGCTCGCGAGGACGAGACCGAAGGCCGCCGTCACCGACAGCTGGGGGACGAAGGGGCTGCCTCCGGCCCGCACGTCGCGCAGCACCATGAGCGCGAAGACGAACGAGGAGATGAAGACCCCGAGGGTGACCTGCACGACGCGGCTGCCGAGGAACCCGGAAAGCAGGCGCGGGGTGAACTGGCTGCTCGCCAGCTGCATGACGACCATCGTGATCGAGAACACCAGCCCGGTCACCGAGATCATCGCGCTGGCGATCGTGCCGAGGAGGCTGCGCGCGGAGTCGGCGTTCCCCCCGAAGAGGTAGTCGACGTCGCCGAGGAGGTGCTCGTCGACGAGGGGGAGCAGGACACCGGCCAGCACCGAGAGCGCCACGACGACGGCCGGCAGCACCCAGAACGGGCGCCAGAGGGCCTCCCACCAGCCGACCGTCTCGGGGTCGCCCAACGGCCCGACGGTGCGCCGCACCGATCCCGGTCCGACCGCGTCCTCGCTGCTCACGGGTCCGATCCTGACAGACCCGTGCCGCGTCACCGCGGTGTTCCCCTCGGGCGGGGTGGTGACCGTCACGCCGCCTCGGTGGTGAACGAGCGCTCACCGGCTGAGAGGATGGTCGGCACGTGCGCCGGGCACCCCCGTGCGCGTGACCACCCAAGCGACAGGAAGAGGACGAGGGACGGATGAACATCGTCGTCTGCGTCAAGTACGTCCCGGACGCGCAGTCCGAGCGGACGTTCCAGGAGTCCGACAACACCGTCGACCGGGCGGCCGCCGACGGCCTGCTCTCCGAGCTCGACGAGTACGCCGTCGAGGAGGCCCTCAAGATCGTCGAGGCCGCCGGCGAGGGCGAGGTCACCGTCGTCACGGTCGGTCCCGAGGCCGCCGCGGACGCCATCAAGAAGGCCCTCCAGATGGGCGCCGACAAGGCCGTCCACGTCCAGGACGACGCCATCCACGGCTCGGACGCCGTCGGCACCTCGCTCGTCCTCGCCAAGGCCGTCGAGAAGGTCACCGACGGCAGCCCGGAGCTCGTCCTCACCGGGATGTCCTCGACCGACGGCGTCATGGGGGTCGTCCCGGCGATGCTCGCCGAGCGGCTCGGCCTCCCGCAGGTCACCTACGCCTCCGAGCTCACCGTCGGCGACGGCAGCGTGACCATCCGCCGCGACGGCGACACCGCCTCCGAGACCATCGAGGCGTCCCTGCCGGCGCTCGTCTCGGTCACCGACCAGATCAACGAGCCGCGCTACCCCTCGTTCAAGGGGATCATGGCCGCCAAGAAGAAGCCGGTCGAGACGTGGTCGCTCGCCGACCTCGGTGTCGACGCGTCGGACGTGGGCCTCGAGGCCGCCTGGACCTCGGTCGTCGCGTTCGCCAAGCGTCCGCCGCGCGAGCAGGGCCAGATCGTCACCGACGAGGGAGACGGCGGCACGAAGCTCGCCGAGTTCCTCAGCGCCCAGAAGTTCCTCTGACCGCGGCCGCCCCAGCAGACCAGGAGCACACACACCATGGCTGAAGTCCTCGTCCTCGCCGACCACGCCGGTGGTCGCCTGCGCAAGGCGACCGCCGAGCTGCTGACCCTCGCCCGCCGTCTCGGCGAGCCGTCCGCGGTGCACGTGGGTCCCGGCGCCGAGACCGCCCAGAAGACCTACGCGAAGTACGGCGCGCACAAGGTGTACGTCGTCGACGACGCCGACGCCGCGTCCTACCTCGTCGCGCCGCAGGCGGAGATCCTCGCGGCGATCATCGAGAAGGTCTCTCCCGCAGCGGTGCTCATCCCGAGCAACGCCGCGGGCAAGGAGATCGCCGCGCGCCTCGCCGTCAAGACCGGCTCCGGGATGATCACCGACGCCGTCGACGTCCGCGCCGGCGACGACGGCACCCCCGAGACCACGCAGTCGGTGTTCGCCGGCTCGTACACGGTGACGGCGAAGGTGACGACGGGCACCCCGATCATCTGCGTCAAGCCGAACTCGGCCTCCATCGAGGCGGCCCCGGAGGACGCCGCGCTCGAGCCCGTCGAGGTGAGCGTCAGCGAGGCCGCGAAGGCCGCCCGGATCACCGACTCCCAGCCGAAGAAGGCCACCGGCCGCCCCGAGCTCACCGAGGCCGCGATCGTCGTCTCCGGCGGCCGCGGCACCGGCGGCGACTTCGGTCCGGTCGAGGAGTTCGCCGACTCGCTCGGCGCCGCCGTCGGCGCGAGCCGCGCGGCGGTCGACGCCGGCTGGTACCCGCACAGCAACCAGGTCGGCCAGACCGGCAAGCAGGTCTCGCCGCAGCTCTACGTCGCGGCCGGCATCTCCGGCGCGATCCAGCACCGGGCCGGCATGCAGACCTCGAAGACCATCGTCGCCGTCAACAAGGACGAGGAGGCGCCGATCTTCGAGCTCGTCGACTTCGGCGTCGTCGGCGACCTCTTCTCGGTCCTGCCGCAGGCGACGTCCGAGGTCAGGAAGCGCAAGGGCTGACGGCGGGGCGGTACGGTCGGCCGATGGGGCGATCGCCACGGCTGCTGCACACCGTCCTCGACACCACCGACGTCCGGGGCAGCGCCGAGTTCTGGCGCGAGCTGCTCGGCCTCGTCTACCGTCCGGGCGACGAGCCGCCGGCCGACGGCGAGCCCGACGACGCCGACTGGCTGGTCCTCACCGAGGCCGACGGCACGCGGCGGCTCGCCTTCCAGGAGGTCGAGGAGCTGACCCCGACGACGTGGCCGGACCACGAGGTGCCGATGCAGCTGCACCTCGACCTCCTCGTCGACGACCGCGACGACCTCGAGCGGCAGCGGTCCCGGGCCGAGGCGCTCGGGGCCCGGCTGCTGCTCGACCGCACCGACGACCCCGACGAACCGCTCTACGTCCTCGCCGACCCCTCGGGTCATCCGTTCTGCCTCTTCCCGGGCTGACGCCGGGCGCCGGTCGGACCCGGTGCGAAACGTAGACTCGACCCTCGTGACGCACTACCTCGACCACGCGGCGACCACGCCGATGCTCCCCGCCGCGGTCGAGGCGTTCGTCGAGTCGGCCGGCCGGGTCGGCAACGCCTCCTCGCTGCACACCGCCGGCCGCGCGGCCCGCAAGACGGTCGAGGAGTCCCGCGAGCGGATCGCCGCGGCGCTCGGCTGCCGGCCCTCCGAGGTCGTCTTCACCTCCGGCGGCACCGAGTCCGACAACCTCGCGGTCAAGGGCACCTGGGCCGCCCGCCGCGACGCCGACCCCCGGCGCACCCGGGTCGTCACGAGCGCCATCGAGCACCACGCCGTCCTCGACCCCGTCGAGCACCTCGTCGAGCACCGGGGCGCCACCGTCTCGTGGCTGGAGCCCGACCGGTGCGGCCACCTCGCCGTCGACGACCTGCGCGCGGTCCTCGCCGAGCAGGCGGACGACGCCGCGGTCGTCTCGGTCATGTGGGCCAACAACGAGGTCGGCACCGTCCAGGCGGTCGCCGAGCTCGCCGCCGTGGCCCGCGAGCACGGGGTGCCCTTCCACACCGACGCGGTCCAGGCCGTCGCGCACCTCCCCGTGCGCTTCGAGGAGTCCGGCGCCGACCTCATGACGGTGACGGCGCACAAGCTCGGCGGGCCGCTCGGGGTCGGCGCGCTCGTCGCCCGCCGGGACGCCGTCCTCGTGCCCCAGCTGCACGGCGGCGGCCAGGAGCGGCAGGTGCGCAGCGGCACCCTCGACGTGCCGGCGATCCACGCGTTCGCCGTCGCGCTCGAGGAGACGGTCGGCACGCGGGACGTCGAGGCCAAGCGGGTCCTCGGGCTGCGCGACCGGCTCGTCGAGGGAGCCCTCGGCCTCGACCTCGGCATCACGGTCAGCGGGTGCTGGCGTCCCGGCGACGGCACCGGGCGGCTGCCCGGCAACGCCCACCTGCTCGTCCCCGGGTGCGAGGGCGACTCGCTCCTCTACCTCCTCGACGCCGCCGGCGTCGAGTGCAGCACGGGCTCGGCCTGCCAGGCCGGGGTGCCGCAGCCGAGCCACGTCCTGCTGGCCATGGGATACCCCGAGGCCGAGGCCCGTGGTGCGCTGCGCCTCTCGCTGGGCCACACCTCGACCGACGCCGACGTCGACGCCTTCCTCGCCGCCCTGCCCGGGGTCGTCGAGCGCGCCCGGAGGGCCGGGGGGCTGCTCTGATGCGCGTCGTCGCCGCGATGTCCGGTGGGGTCGACTCCGCGGTCGCCGCGGCCCGGGTGCTCGACGCCGGGCACGAGGTCGTCGGCGTCCACCTCGCGCTCTCGCGCAGCGCCGCGACCCTGCGCGAGTCGGCCCGCGGGTGCTGCACGATCGAGGACGCCGGCGACGCGCGCCGCGTCGCCGACCGGCTCGGCATCCCGTTCTACGTGTGGGACCTCGCCGCCCGCTTCGAGCGCGACGTCGTCGAGGACTTCGTCGCCGAGTACGCGGCCGGCCGCACCCCGAACCCGTGCCTGCGCTGCAACGAGAAGATCAAGTTCGCCGGGCTGCTCGACAAGGCGGTCGCGCTCGGCTTCGACGCGGTCGCCACCGGGCACTACGCACGAGTCGTCGAGGGGGCCACCGGGCGCGAGCTGCACCGGGCGGCCGACGTCGCGAAGGACCAGTCCTACGTCCTCGGCGTGCTCGACGCCGACCAGCTGGCCCGGGCCTTCTTCCCGCTCGGCGACCTCACCAAGCCGCAGGTCCGCGAGGAGGCGGCCGCCCGCGGCTTCTCGGTCGCGCGGAAGCCGGACAGCCACGACATCTGCTTCGTCCCGGACGGCGACACCCGGGCCTGGCTGACCCGACGGCTGGGGGAGCGCCCCGGCGAGCTCGTCGACGCGATCTCCGGCGAGGTGGTCGGCGAGCACGCCGGCGCCCACGGCTTCACGGTCGGGCAGAGGCGCGGGCTCGGCATCGACCGCTCGCGCCTGGACGGCGAGCCGCGCTACGTCGTCGAGGTCGACGCGCCCCGCAACCGCGTGCTCGTCGGCACCTCCGACCTGCTCGGGGTCGACGTGGTCGACGGCGCGCACCTGCGCTGGTGCGGACCGGCCCCGGAGGGCGAGGTCGCGGTCGGAGCCCAGGTGCGCGCCCACGGGGCCGAGGTGGGCGCCCGCGCCCTGGTCGACGGTGACGCGGTCCGGGTGCGACTGGCCGAGCGGGTGCGTGGGGTCGCTCCGGGGCAGTCGGTGGTCCTCTACGACGGCACCCGCGTCGTCGGCTCGGCGACCATCACGGCCACCTCCCGTGCCGCCTGACCCCGACGGGCCCGACCCGCGGGGGCGGCTGGTCGCCGACCGCGCGGCCCTGCTCGACCGGCTCGCGGGGATGGAGGACGACATGGCCCGGCTCGTCGCGGCGTCGGTGGACTCCAACGCCGACGACGAGCACGACCCCGAGGGCCAGACCATCGCGTACGAGCGCTCGCAGCTCGCGGCGCTCACCGCGGGGCTGCGGGCGCACCTCGGCGAGCTCGACGCCGCGCTGGTCCGGGTCGAGGAGGGGCGCTACGGCCTCTGCACGGTGTGCGGCGAGCCGATCCCCGACGGCCGGCTCGAGGCGCGGCCGACCGCCCGCACCTGTGTGCGGCACGCCGGGTGACGGGTCACCCGCTACGCCGGCGGCCGCCGAGGATGGCCAGGGCGAGGCCCGCGAAGGAGACGAGCGGCCCCACGACCGCCCAGAAGGTGACCCCGGTCATCGGGCTGCCACCGACGTAGCCGAGGCCCTGGAGCATCCACAGGAGGCCGAGGAGGACGAGGACGACACCGATGACCACGGAGACCGGACGGCTCATGCTCGAAGGCTAGCCGTGGGCGGAGCCGGGGCAAGGAATAGTTGAACTGTCAACTACTGTTGGACGACGTGAGCCTCCACCCGGAGGATGACCACGAGGAGCGTGAGTGACATGCCGGCCGTGACCGTCGAGAACATCCTGACCCTGCCGAGGGTCTCCGAGCCCGTCGCGACGGCGGTCTCCCGCCCCGTGCGCTCGGTGACGACGGCACCCCAGGGCTACGAGGGGGAGGGCTTCCCGGTGCGCCGCGCGTTCGCCGGCGTCGACCTCGCCGCCCTCGACCCGTTCATCCACATGGACCAGATGGGCGAGGTCGAGTACGCCCCGGGCGAGCCGAAGGGCACCGCCTGGCACCCGCACCGCGGCTTCGAGACCGTCACCTACATCATCGACGGCACCTTCGTGCACCGCGACAGCAACGGTGGCGGTGGCGTCATCACCAACGGCGACACGCAGTGGATGACGGCGGGCTCCGGCCTGCTGCACATCGAGGTGCCGCCGGAGGAGCTGGTCGTCAGCGGTGGCCTCTTCCACGGCCTCCAGCTGTGGGTCAACCTGCCGAAGGCGCAGAAGATGTCGCCCCCGCGCTACCAGGACATCCGCGGCGGCGACGTCGCCCTGCTCTCGAGCCCGGACGGCGGGGCGCTGGTGCGCGTCATCGCCGGCGAGCTCGACGGCCACCAGGGGCCGGGCATCACGCACACCCCGATCGTCGCGCTGCACCTCACCGTGGCGCCGGGGGCGCGGGTGCGGCTCCCGTGGAACCCGGAGTACAACGCGCTCGTGTACGCGCTGGGCGGCAAGGGCTCGGTCGGTCCCGACCGTCGTCCGCTGCGGATGGGCCAGCTCGCGGTGCTCGGCGGCGGTGACGTCGTCGAGGTGGGTGCCGACGAGAGCCAGGAGTCGCGCAGCCCGAGCCTCGACCTGTACATCCTCGGCGGCCGCCCGATCCGCGAGCCCGTCGCGGCCTACGGCCCGTTCGTCATGAACACCCGCGCCGAGCTGGTGCAGGCGTTCGAGGACTTCCAGGCGGGCCGGCTCGGCACCATCCCGACCGAGCCGCACCCTGGCCACGACGTCCTCTGACCCCGACCACGCCGCCCCCGCCACCGGCCAGGTGGCGGGGGCGGCGTCGTCAGCGGCCGCGGTTGCGCGGGTGCTGCCGGGCCTGCCGCTCGTTGCCCCGGCGGTAGTCGCCGGTGACCCGGGCCATGAGCTCCTGGGGGTCCGTGCGCTCGACGTCGTCGAGGAAGTCGCGCGCCCGCGTGCCGCGGAGCACGGTGGCCACCCGCCCCCCGTGCGAGATCACCACGTCCTCGCCGCGGCGGCGGTACGCGAAGCCCTCGGGTGCCGGCACGTCGGCCAGCCTATGGTGACCGGCTCACCCTTCGTCGGAGGCCGCCACCTCGCCGTGCCGGGCCAGGGACACAGCGCCCGCGAGCGCGATCGTGACGCAGCGATGTGGACGGGTCGTCCGCCGTCGGTGGGAGGCGCGATGATGACCCCGTGACCCTCGCCCTACGCCCCTCCTGCGAGTGCTGTGACCTCGACCTGCCCGCGGATGCCGTCGGCGCCGTGATCTGCTCCTTCGAGTGCACCTTCTGTACCGGCTGCGCGGAGCACCTCGGCCGCGTGTGCCCGAACTGCGGAGGGGAGTTCATGCCGCGGCCCACGCGGGTCGGCGATGCGCTGCGGCGCGCACCGGCCTCCACCGAGCGGGTCGTCCGCGACGAGCCCTGCCCCGGCCGCGGGTACGGCGGGGGCGCGGCACCGGCCACCGAGCGGCTGACCCGCAAACCGGAACGGGCCACGGCCGACCGCGCCGCCCTCGACGCCCTCCTCGACGAGGTGCTGGCCGGGACGCTCTCGACGGTCGTCGACGGCCGGCCGTGGGTGGTCCCGATGCTCTTCGCCCGCGACGGCGACCGCATCCTCCTTCACGGCTCGACAGGTGCCGGCGCCCTCCGCCAGGTCGCGGCGGGCGCCCCCGCGGCGCTCACCGTCGTCTCGGTCGACGGGCTGGTCGTCGCGCACACGACCTTCGAGTCCTCGGCGAACTACCGCTCGGCGGTCGTCCACGGCGAGCTGGTCACCCTCGGCGACGCCGACCGCGAGCGCGCCCTCGAGGTGCTGTCCGAGCGGCTGCTGCCCGGACGGACCACCGAGGTGCGGCCGATGACGCGACGCGAGCAGGTCGCGACCCTCGCGATGGCCCTGCCGATCACCGACGGGCGGTGGGTCCTCAAGGCCCGCTCCGGCGGCCCGGGCGACCCCGACGAGGAGACGACCGCGTGGACCGGCGTCGTCCCCCTGCGCACGGTCGCCGGCGACCCGGAGCCGTCCCCCCACGCCCTGTCGACCGCGGCCGAGGTGCCGGCCTCCGTCCGCGGGCTCGTCACGCGGTGGGGCCGGTGAGTGCCGCGGCGGAGCCGGTCGGGGTGCGCGCGACCGGGATCGGGTCGTGGCCGGGCACCTCCGCCGGTGAGGCGGTGCGGACCGTCCGCGACCTGCTCCTCGACGGCGGCGGTGACGGCCTCGGGCTCCCGTTCCTCCCGGAGACCCCGGGGCGGGGGCCCGGCGC
>JACXUW010000542.1 GCA_014763705.1 Micrococcales bacterium
CGTCCCGCTCGGCCCGCCGGCACCACACCCACCCCGACCCCCCGGAAGCCCATGAACCGACGCACCGGACTGCTCTTCGTCACCCCGGCCCTCGCGCTCTTCGGGGTGTTCGTCCTCTACCCGATGGTCACCTCCTTCTCGTACGCCTTCTACGAGTGGACCGGCACCGCCCGGCACGGCTTCGTCGGTCTGGACAACTTCACGGCGCTCTTCACGCGGGCACCCTTCACGACCGACCTGCCGCGTGCGCTGTGGCACAACATCCTGTTCTTCGCGGGAACCATGCTGGTGCAGAACACGATCGGGCTGACCGTCGCCTTCCTCCTGCACCGCCGTGTGCGCACCCGCCGGGCGCTGCAGACGCTCTACGCGATGCCGTACCTCGTGAGCCCGATCGTCATCGGCTACCTCTGGACCCTCCTCCTGTCGCCGACCTTCGGGCCGGTCAACACGCTGCTCACCAAGGTCGGGCTCGAGTCGTGGGCGCTGCCGTGGCTGGGCGACCCCGACACCGCGCTGTGGGTCGTCGTCCTCGTCAGCGTGTGGCAGTGGATCGGCTTCCCGGTGCTGCTCTACGGGGCGGCGCTCGGGGGCGTCCCCGACGAGCTGACCGAGGCCGCCCGCGTCGACGGCGCGAGCAACGGCCAGGCCTTCCGCAAGGTCGTCTTCCCGTTGCTCGTCCCGGCCATCGGCACGGTGAGCGTGCTGACCTTCATCTTCGCGATGGAGGCCTTCGCCCTCCCGTACGCGTTCGGCGGCTCCACCGGCAACCCCGCCGGTTCGACCGACTTCATCTCGCTCCTCTTCTACCGCACCGCGTTCGACTCGGGCGCGACCGACGCCATCGGTACCTCGTCGGCGCTCGCGACCCTGCTCTTCGTCCTCATCTTCGGGGGTGCGTACGCGGCGACCGCCGTGCTGCGCCGGCACGAGCGGAGGATCACGGCATGAGCGTCGTCCCCGCCGGCATCGGCACCGCCGAAGAGCCCGGAACGGCCGCCTCCCCGGACCATGTTGCCGCGCAGGGCGGTTCGCGGAGCCGCCGGCCCCGGGGCCGGACGAAGCCGGTCGGCGGGCGCACGGCGAGCGTCCTGCTGTGGGTCTACGCCGCCTTCGCGCTGGTCCCGCTGCTCCTCATGGTCAGCAGCTCCTTCCGCAGCAACGGCGACCTCATCTCGAACCCGCTCGGGGCGCCGTGGCCGCTGTCCTTCGACGCGTACCGGGAGGCCTGGACCGCAGGCAACTTCGCCACGTACTTCGGCAACAGCCTCATGGTCACCCTCGGCGCGGTCGCCCTCTCGACCACGGTGGCGACGATGGCCTCCTACGCCCTCGCCCGGGGCCGCTCGCGCGTCTTCCGCTGGCTGGAGTCGCTCTTCCTCTCCGGGCTGATGCTGCCCATCCACCTGGCGATCCTGCCGATCTTCTACCTGTTCGACGGGGTCGGCCTCATCGACTCCCGGCTCGGGCTGGCCCTGATGTACGGGGCGTCCGGGGTCCCCTTCTCGATCTTCGTCCTCACGACCTTCTTCCGGCAGCTGCCGGCCGAGCTCGAGGAGGCCGCGACCCTCGACGGCGCGAACGCGTGGCAGACCTTCTGGCGGGTCATGGTGCCGCTCGTGCGGCCGGCCGTCGCGACGGTGGCCGTCTTCCGGTTCGTCCCGATCTGGAACGACTTCCTCTTCCCGCTCGTCCTGCTCCGCAACCAGGACAAGTACACGCTGCCGGTCGGCCTCACGACCTTCTTCGGCGAGAACGCGACGAACTACGCCGCCGTGTTCGCCGGTCTCGTCATCACGACGATCCCGCTCATCCTCCTCTTCCTCGTGGCGACCAAGCAGATCGTCGCCGGCTTGACCGCGGGCATGGCGAAGTGATCGGCTCACGGCCGTGAGCACGGTCGTGGCGGTCGACGTCGGCGGGAGCGGGCTGCGCCTGGTCGTCTGCCG
>JACXUW010000543.1 GCA_014763705.1 Micrococcales bacterium
CTCGGTGGCCGGGGCGCTGGCCCGGGCGCTCGACGCGTGCGGGCGCACCGACGAGGCGGACGCCGTGTGGGAGCGGTGGGGCGCCGACGACTGAGCCGGCCCCTCAGCCTCAGCAGCCGACGAGCCGCTGGGCCAGGTAGCCCTCGACCTGGTCGAGCGCCACGCGCTCCTGGGTCATCGCGTCGCGCTCGCGGACGGTCACCGCCTGGTCCTCGAGGGTGTCGAAGTCGACGGTGAGGCAGAACGGCGTCCCGATCTCGTCCTGGCGGCGGTACCGGCGGCCGATGGCGCCGGCGTCGTCGAACTCGACGTTCCAGTGCTTGCGCAGCGTGGCCGCGAGGTCCTTGGCCTTCGGCGAGAGGTCGGCGTTGCGCGAGAGCGGCAGCACGGCGGCCTTGACCGGCGCGAGCCGCGGGTCGAGCCGCAGCACGGTCCGCTTGTCGACGCCGCCCTTGGTGTTGGGGGCCTCGTCCTCGGTGTAGGCGTCCACGAGGAAGGTCATGAGGCTGCGCGAGAGGCCGGCCGCCGGCTCGATGACGTAGGGCGTGTACGTCGAGCCGCTGGCCTGGTCGAAGTAGACGAGGTCGGTGCCCGAGTGCGTCGAGTGCGTCGTGAGGTCGAAGTCGGTGCGGTTGGCGATGCCCTCGAGCTCGCCCCACTCGCTGCCGGTGAAGTTGAAGCGGTACTCGATGTCAACGGTGCGCTTCGAGTAGTGCGACAGCTTGTCCTGCGGGTGCTCGAAGTGGCGCAGGTTCTCGGGTCGGATGCCGAGGTCGGTGTACCAGCGGGTGCGCTCGTCGATCCAGTACTGGTGCCACTCCTCGTCCTCGCCGGGCTTGACGAAGAACTCCATCTCCATCTGCTCGAACTCGCGGGTGCGGAAGATGAAGTTGCCCGGGGTGATCTCGTTGCGGAAGCTCTTGCCGGTCTGGGCGATGCCGAACGGCGGCTTGCGGCGCGAGGCCTGCATGACGTTGAGGAAGTTGATGAAGATGCCCTGCGCGGTCTCGGGCCGCAGGTAGTGCAGCCCGGACTCGTCCTCGATGACGCCGAGGTAGGTCTTGAGCATCATGTTGAACTCGCGCGGCTCGGTCCACTGGCCGCGGGTGCCGCAGCTCGGGCAGGCGATCTCGGCCAGCGGGATCGAGTCGGGGTCGACCTCCTTGCCCTTCTTCGCCTCCCGGTCGGCGACGGCCTCCTGCATGTGGTCGACGCGGAAGCGCTTGTGGCAGGACTGGCACTCGGTGAGCGG
Organism: Micrococcales bacterium; assembly: GCA_014763705.1. GTDB lineage: Bacteria > Actinomycetota > Actinomycetes > Actinomycetales > Dermatophilaceae > Phycicoccus. The sequence continues at coordinate 1,253 of JACXUW010000543.1, forward strand.
GTCGGTGAACTCGCCGACGTGGCCGGAGGCGACCCAGGTCTGGCGGGGCAGGATGATCGAGGAGTCGAGGCCGACGACGTCCTCACGGGCGGTGACCATCGACCTCCACCACTGCCGCTTGATGTTCTCCTTGAGCTCGACGCCGAGCGGGCCGTAGTCCCAGGCCGACCGCGTGCCCCCGTAGATCTCGCCGCACGGGAAGACGAAACCCCGGCGCTTGCAGAGGGAGACGACGGTGTCGACGACGGAGGTGGGGGCAGCCATGGGCGCAAGGCTATACAGCGGCGTGGAGGGCCTCCGAACCGGTTTCCCCCCGGCCCGTAGGCTGGTCCACCGTGTCGACCCTCCGTGAGTCCTTCGAGCGGGCCAGCCTGCCCGTCCTGCGTCGGCTGGACGCCCTCCCCCGCGCCGTCCCGTTCCTCCTCGTGCTCGCGCTCGTCGTGGCCGGCATCCTCCTGCCGTCGCCGGGGTGGCTGCTCATCGGTGTCGTCGTCCTGCTCCTCGCCTGGATCCTCGCCCTCGCCTGGCCCCGGCTCTCCGGCGCCGAGCGGCTGATGCGCACCGCCGTCCTCGTGCTCATGGTCGCGATCCTGCTCACCCAGGCGTTCCCACGGAGCTGAAGCAGCGCGTCATTTGACAACGGTTCTCATCTTGAATGAGAATCGTTGTCATGAAGCGAGCCCTCACCCTCCTCGCC
>JACXUW010000089.1 GCA_014763705.1 Micrococcales bacterium
TCGCGACGCAGTGGGTGGCGATGGTAGGCGGCTTTCCGGCCACCTCGATCGCCTTCTGGCAATATGCCTTCGCGCTCGTCCTGTCGGTTCCGCTGCTGCGGCGGCTCGGCCTGCGGGCCATGCGCACCCGCTTTCCGGGCCGTCACCTGGCGCGCGTGCTGCTCGCGGCTTTCGGCGTCCAGGCCTGGGTGGAGGGGCTCGCCACAGTGCCGATCTGGCAGGCGATTGCACTCGTGATGACCTCGCCCTTCTTCATCATCGTCGGCGCGAAGCTCTTCCTCGGAGAGGAGGTCGGCTGGAAACGCTGGGCGGCGACGCTCACCGGCTTCGCCGGCGCGATGATCATCCTGCAGCCCTGGTCGGAGGCTTTCACCACCGCCTCGCTGTTGCCGGTGGTCGCTGCCCTGCTCTGGGGCGCTTCCTCGCTGCTCGTCAAGGACCTGACGGCGCACGAGCGGCCCGAGACGATCACCATCTGGCTCCTCGTGCTGCTGACACCGATCAATGCCGGACTTGCGGCGGCCGCAGGTTTCTCTGTCCCGACCGGTAGCGGGTTTGCCGTGCTCGTGCTGGCGGGTCTCCTGACGGTCGCCGGACAGTATTTCCTGACGGCGGCCTACAAGGCGGCCGACGCCGCCTACGTCCAGCCGTTCGACGATCTGAAGCTGCCGCTCAACGTGCTCGCCGGCTGGATCGCCTTCGGCTATGCGCCGGCCGGTTATCTCTGGGTGGGAGCGGCGATGATCCTCGGCGCTTCGCTCTTCCTGATGGCGAGCGAGTTCTCGAAGGAGAAGGGAAGGCGCTGAGGGGCGCGGGAACACTCCCGGCGGCGATATCCTCGGTTTCTGACGGGCATGTCATGCGCCTGTCACGGCGAACCGGCACAAGCCTCCTGTCTCGTTTGAGGAAGCTGGAGGTTTTTCGATGAAGTACCGCATTTCACGCGCAGCGTTCATGACTGCGCTGCTGACGTCCGCGGCGATGCCCGCCGCCGCAGAACAGGTTTTCAATCGCATCGCATCCTTCCCCGTCGCCGCCAATCTTCCGGCCGACAAGGAGAAGTCCACCGCCACCTCGGCGGAAATCATCGCCGCGACGGAGGACGGCAACACGCTCGTCTATTCCGATAGCCCGCTCGGTGCGATCGGCTTCATCGACATTTCCGACGCCCGCGCTCCGAAGACCGGCGGTGTACTGATGATGGACGGAGAGCCGACTTCCGTCGCCATCCTCGGCGGCAAGGCGCTCGTCGCCGTCAACACGTCCGAGAGTTACGCGAAGCCCTCCGGCAAGCTCGACGTCGTCGATCTCGCCGGGAAGAAGGTGGAGGCCAGCTGCGACCTCGGCGGCCAGCCGGATTCGGTCGCGATCTCCGCGGACAAGACCTTCGCGGCGATCGCCATCGAGAACGAGCGCGACGAGGAGCTCAATGACGGCAAGCTGCCGCAGATGCCGGCGGGCGACCTCGCAATCGTCGCGCTGAAGGATGGTGCTGCCGATTGCGCGACGATGAAGCATGTCACGCTGACCGGCCTTGCCGAGGTCGGCGGCGAGGAGGGTGTCCTCGACCTCCTCCCACGCCGCGTCGTCGAGGCGGCCACCGGCGAGGAGGGTGAGCAGGCCCCGGCCGATCGCGCCGTCCGGGGCGAGGTCGGCGTCGGCGGGTCCGGGGGTGCCCGGGACCTCGGGCTGCTCACGCGTCTCGAGCTCCCGCTCGGCGGTGCCGCCGCGCCCGCGGAGCAGGCCGAGGACGACCCCTCCAACGACGAGGAGGACGGCGACGGCGATGCCCACGTAGGTCCAGATCGACTCGTTCACCCGGTCATCCTGTCAAGCGCGGGGGGCGGGACCCAACTCGGGCGTGCGTTCAGAAGATGCGCACGCGCTCCTCCTCCGGCACCCACATCCCGTCGCCGGGCGCGGTGGCGAAGGCCTCGTGGAACTCGGTGAGGTTGCGGACCGCGTTGGCGCGCAGGTCCATCGGGCTGTGCGGGTCGATCGCGAGGAGTCGCTCGGCCTCGGCCGTGCGCGCCTTGCCCCGCCAGATCTGCGCCCAGCCGAGGAAGAACCGCTGCGCGCCGCTCAGGCCGTCGAGCTCGGGGGCCGGCTCGTCGCCGAGGGAGATCCGGTAGGCCGCGTAGCCGATGGTCAGGCCGCCGAGGTCGCCGATGTTCTCGCCGACGGTCAGCGCGCCGTTGACCGGCGTGCCGGGCGCGTCGCGCGACTCGAGCACCGAGAACTGGCCGATCAGGGCGTCCGCGAGCGCCTGGAACCGGGTGCGGTCCTCGGTGGTCCACCAGTCGCGCAGCTCGCCACGGCCGTCGAACTGCGAGCCCTGGTCGTCGAAGCCGTGGCCGATCTCGTGGCCGATGACCGCGCCGATGCCGCCGTAGTTGGCGGCGTCGTCGGCCTCGACGTCGAAGAACGGCGGCTGGAGGATGGCCGCGGGGAAGACGATCTCGTTCATCCCGGGGTTGTAGTAGGCGTTGACCGTCTGCGGCGTCATGAACCACTCGTCGCGGTCGACCGGCCCGCCGAGCTTGGCGAGGTTGCGGTCGGTCTCGAAGGCGTTCGCGCGCCGGACGTTGCCGAGCAGGTCGCGGGCGTCGACGGTGAGCGCCGTGTAGTCGCGCCAGGTGTCCGGGTAGCCGATCTTCGGCGTGAACGCCTCGAGCTTGGCCAGCGCCTCGCGGCGGGTGGCCTCCCCCATCCACGGCACCGAGGACAGGCTGCGGCGGAAGGCCTCGACGAGGTTGTCGACGAGGTGGAGCATCGCCTCCTTGGCGTGCGGCGGGAAGTGCTCCTCGACGTACAGCTGGCCGACGGCCTCGCCGAGGGCGCCCTCGACGAGGGTCACCGCGCGCTTCCACCGGGCCCGCAGCTGCGGCACCCCGGAGAGCGTGCGGCCGTAGAGGTCGAAGTTCTCCTCGACGAACGGCGAGGACAGGTACGGCGCGTGCGCGTGGACGACGTGCCAGGCGAGCCAGTCGCGCCACGCCTCGACCGGCTCCTCGGCGAGCGCCTCGGCCAGGGCCCGCAGGTAGTCGGGCTGGCGGACGACGACGGCACCGAAGGTGCGCGCCGGGGCCTGCATCCCCTCGAGGAAGGCGGTCCAGTCGATGCCGGGGGCGAGGGCCTCGAGGCCGGCACGGTCGACGAGGGTGTAGGTCTTGACCGGGTCGCGGTTGGTCACCTTGTCCCAGTGCCCGGCCGCGAGCCGGGTCTCGAGCGCGACGACCCGCTCGGCGGCGCCCTGGGCGCCCGGGTGCCCGACGAGCTCGAGCATCCGGGCGACGTGCGGGGTGTAGGCCTCGAGGATGGCCGCGTGTTGCGGCTCGCGGTAGTACGACTCGTCCGGGAGCCCGAGGCCGGCCTGCTCGAGGTAGACGACGTAGCGGTCGGGGTCGCGGTCGTCGGTGTTGACGAACGGGATGACCGGACCGGGCACGCCGTCGCGGGCGAGCTCGCCGAGCAGGCGCATGAGGTCGGAGGCGTCGCGGACCCGCGAGACGCGCTCGAGGTCGTCGAGGACCGGTCCGGCGCCGAGTGCGTCGACCCGCTCCTCGTCCATGAAGCTCGAGTAGAGGTCACCGACCTTGGCGGCGACCGAGCCGTCGGTGGGCGCCCCGGCGGCGACCCGCTCGATGATGGTCCGCACGTGCTCCTCGGCGGCCTCGCGCAGCATGTCGAAGGTGCCGTAGCGCCCGCGGTCCTCCGGGATCTCGGTGCGCGCGACCCAGGTTCCGTTGGCGTGCGCGAACAGGTCGTCCTGGGGCCGCACCGTCTCGTCGACGGCGGACAGCTCGATGCCGGACCTCATCGGGGTCGCTCCTTCACTCTCGGGGTTGGCCTCATTCGACCACACCCCGGCGGAGCGGTGCCGGGCGTCAGACGGTGACGGTGGCGCGGTCCGCGCCGGGCCCGGTGGCCGTGCCGCCGTCGGTCCCGGCGGCGCCCCGCTCACGCAGGCCCTCGAGGGCGGCCTGGCCGCGGTCGGTGAGCAGCTCCCGCCCGGCGCGGCGGGCGGGGACGGCCACGGCGGCGAGGACGGCGAGGGCGAGGGCGAGCAGGAGGAGCATCGTGAGGATCACCGCGACCATGGGCCCATTCTCGCGAGGCGGGGCGGGCGTGGCCAAATCGACACCCGTGACGGCACCCGACTAGGGTGACGCGCGTGACCGGTGTCGACACCGTGGCGGCCGAGCCGACCCCGCGCCCCCGGCGCCGGCGCCGACTGCCGTGGTTCTTCGAGGTGCTCGTCGCCCTCGTCGCGGTGGCCCTGGTCCAGGCCTTCGTCGCCAAGCCGTTCGGTGTCCCGTCGCAGTCGATGGAGGACACCCTCCACATCGGCGACCGCATCCTCGTCAACCGGCTCGACGAGCACGTCGACCGTGGTGACGTCGTCGTCTTCGGGCACGGCGCCACGTGGCAGGAGCGGCGCCTGCCCGCGTCGGGCAACCCGTTCGTGCGGGCGGCCCGGGCCGTCGGCGACGTCGTCGGCATCGGCCCGAGCAACACCGCCTACACGGTCAAGCGGGTCATCGGCCTGCCGGGCGAACGGGTGGCCTGCTGCAGCGTCGACGGCCGGGTGACCGTCGACGACCAGCCGCTCAGCGAGCCGTACGTCGTCGAGGACCTCCCGTTCACGGCCGGCAGCCTCGACTGCTCGAGCTCGCCGCGCTCGACGCGCTGCTTCCCCCAGATCACGGTGCCGAAGGAGAACCTGCTGGTCCTCGGCGACCACCGTTCGCAGTCCGCCGACTCGGTCCTCGGCTGCCGCGGGTCGACCGAGGGCGGCGGGGAGTGCGCCCGCTTCGTGCCGATGGACCGGGTGGTCGGTCCGGTCGTCCTGCGGTTCTGGCCACCGGGCGACGTCGGCGGGATCCGGCACTGATGCGACTCCTCGTCCTCGGTGGCACCGCGTTCCTCGGCCGGGAGGTGGCCCGCGCCGGGCTCGCCCGCGGCCACGACGTCGTCTGCGTGGCGCGCGGTTCGTCGGGGCAGCCGGCCGATGGCGCGCGACTGGTCCGCGCGGACCGCGACGACCCGGCGGGCGGGCTCGGTGGCGTCGAGGACGAGCACTGGGACGCGGTCGTCGACGTCGCCCGCGACCCGGGGCAGGTACGGCGGGCCGTCGCGGCGCTGGCCGCCCGCAGCGCCCACTGGGGGTTCGTCTCGACCGGCAACGTCTACGCCGACCACTCGGTCCCCGGGGCCGGCGAGTCCACGCCCCTCCTCGAACCCCGCGACGTCGGCGGCGAGGACCCGGACGCCTACGGCGGCGCGAAGGTCGCCTGCGAGCGGGCGGTCCTCGACGCGCTCGGTGCGGACCGGGTGCTCGTCGCGCGGTCCGGGTTGATCGGCGGCCCGGGAGACACCTCGGGGCGCACCGGCTGGTACCCGTGGCGCTTCGCCCATCCGGCGGCCCCGGGACAGGTGCTGGTGCCGGACGACCCGTCCGCCCCGAGCCAGGTGCTCGACGTCCGCGACCTCGCCGACTGGCTCGTGCGCTGCGGTGAGGAGGGTGTCGCCGGGGTGGTCGACGCGGTCGGCCCGACGACGACGCTCGCCGACCTGCTCGCGGTCTCCCGCGAGGCCGCCGGGCCGGCCGCCACGGAGGTCGACGCGGTGGCCGCCGACCCGGCGTGGCTCTCCGAGCAGGGGGTCGACGCGTGGATGGGTCCCCGCTCGCTCCCCCTGTGGCTGCCGTTCCCCGAGTACGCCGGCTTCGCGGCCCGCCGCGGCGACGCGGCACGTGGTCTCGGGCTGACCCACCGGCCGCTCGCGGAGACGTTGCGGGACACGCTGGCCTGGGAGGAGACGCGTCCGGCGGACCAGCCGCGCCGGACGGGCCTCGAGGACGACGACGAGCGCGCCCTCCTCGCTGCCTGGCACGCCCGACGAGGCCGCCCCTGACCCGCGGCTCCCCCGGGTTCCCAGGACCGCCCGGGCCCTCAGTGGGCCGTGTGGGCTGACGGCGGCAGATGGTGCCGGAACCGCAGCGAGCGGTGGGCCAGCCGACCGGCGACGAGGAAGAGCGCTCCGACGACCACCAGCGGGACGACGATCACGCCCGAGGACGTGGTGAGAAGGTGACCCGGATCGGGCCCCCCGCCGGACCGCCACTCGTCGAGGAAGCCGATCGACGTGGCGGCGAGCTGCACGACGCCGAGGACGACGAGCAGGAGCCCGGCGAGCACGGTCTCGCGCAGGGCGAGGACGGCGAGCGAGACCCCGACGACGAACACACCGATGGCCACCACCGGGCCGAGCGCGTCCCGGTCGACGAGGTTCAGGGTGGAGTCCAGGATCGTGACGGCGGACACGAGACCGGTCAGCCCGACGAAGACCGTGGGCACAGCCGAGTACGTCGTGAGCGCCAGGAGGCAGAGCACCACGCCGGGGACGAGCCACGCGGCGGTGCTGCCGATCGCGGCCCACGTGCTGAGGTCCTCGAAGGCGTAGCCGGCGACGAAGAGCCCGCCGACCACTCCGAACAGGACCATCACGCCGAACGCGGTGTACGTGAGGATCTTCGCGGTGCCTGCCATGGCACTCATCCCTTTCACCGGGACCGGGGCGACGCGGTCACTGGCGGGGTGCGCGACGGAGCGGTCGCCCTCGGTCCCAGTGTCCCGCGAGGACGTCGCACGCCGCTGTGCGGTACGTCACGCCGCACCGTCACCGTCCACCCGTCTCCGGGAAGGGGCGTCGGGTCAGGCGGTGGCGGCGACGTCGCGGATGCGCTGGCTGACCACCGTCGTCACGCCGTCGCCGCGCATCGAGACGCCGTAGAGCGCGTCGGCGACCTCCATCGTCCGCTTCTGGTGCGTGATGACGATGAGCTGGCTGGAGTCGCGCAGCTCCTCGAAGAGGGTGATGAGCCGGCCGAGGTTGGTGTCGTCGAGCGCGGCCTCGACCTCGTCCATGATGTAGAACGGGCTCGGCCGGGCCTTGAAGATCGCGACGAGCAGGGCGACGGCGACGAGCGAGCGCTCACCACCGGAGAGCAGTGAGAGCCGCTTGACCTTCTTGCCCGGCGGACGGGCCTCGACCTCGATGCCGGTGGTCAGCATGTCGTCGGGGTCGGTGAGGACCAACCGTCCCTCGCCGCCGGGGAAGAGCCGGTCGAAGACGCGCTCGAACTGCTCCTTGGTGTCGTAGAAGGCCTCCGTGAAGACCTGCTCGACCCGCTCGTCGACCTCCTTGACGATGTCGAGGAGGTCGCGCTTGGAGCGCTTGAGGTCCTCGAGCTGGGTGGTGAGGAAGGTGTGTCGTTCCTCGAGGGCCGCGTACTCCTCGAGGGCGAGCGGGTTGACCTTGCCGAGGGCACCGAGGGCGCGCTCGGCGCGGCGAAGGCGCTTCTCCTGCTCCTCGCGGACGAAGGGCACCGGCTCGGGCAGGGCGTCCGGGTCGTCGTCGGGCCCGGCCACGTGGGGCACCGGCTGGTGCGGCCCGTACTCCTCGGCGAGGACCTCGGGGTCGACCCCGAGCTCCTCGACCGCCCTGGCCTGCAGCTGCTCGATGCGGGCCAGCTGGCGGGCCCGGGCCATCTCGTCGCGGTGGGCGGCGTCGGTGAGGTCGCGCAGCTCGTCCTGGACGGTCGTCAGCTCCTGGCGCAGGCCGGCGGCGACGCGGTCGCGCTCGGCCCGCTCGGCCTCGGCGGCGTCCCGGAGGGTGCCCGCCCGGACCAGTGCGGTGGCGACCCGGTGGACCGCCCACCCCGCCGCCTCGTGGACGGCGGCGGCGACCTCGGCCTCGCGGCGCCGCTGCTCGCGGCGCTCGCGCAGGCGCTCGCGGGCGGCGATCTCGTTGCGGGCCGCGCCCTCGAGCGACTCGGCGCGACCGGCGAGCGCGCGGGCGCGCTCCTCCTTGGTGCGCAGGGCCAGGCGGACCTCGGTCTCGGCGGTGCGGGCCCGGCTCGCCTCGAGCTCGAGGCGGTCGCGCTCGTCGGTCGAGGGGTCGGTGTCCTCCTCGACCGGCTGGGCCTCGGCCTCCTCGAGCCGCTGGCTGAGGGCCTCCAGCTCGGTGCGGTCGGCCTCGAGCCGCTCCTGCGCACTCGCGATGGCCCGCTCGGCCCGCTCGGCCTCGGCACCCGCGGTGCGCATCGCCGCCCCGAGGCTGCCGAGCCGTTCGGCGACGGCGGCCATCCGGGCGTCGGACTCGTGCAGGGCCTCCAGGGCGGCGTCGACGTCGGTTCCGAGGGAGGCTGCGGTCTCGCGGGCGGCGGCGAGCGCGAACCGGGTGCGCTCGACGCGACCGGAGGCCTCGGCGAGGGTGGTGCGGGTCTCCTCGACGGCGGCCTGCACCTCGAGGAGGCTCTCGCCGGCGCTGCTGCCGCCGCGGGCCCAGCCCGGGCCGAAGACGTCGCCGTCGGCGGTGACCGCGGTGACGCCGGGGTGCCGGGCGACGAGGGCGACCGCGTGGGCGGCGGTGGGCACGAGGGCGACCCGCTCGAGGACCTGGTGCACGGCCGGCAGCACCGCGCCCGGGGCGGTGACGACGTCGCGGGCCCACACCGCGTCGCCGTCGAGGCCGGGCCAGCCGGCGGGGTCGCTCGGGACGGCGGTCTCGCCGACGAGCAGCGCCGCCCGTCCGCCGTCGGCGTCGCGCAGGCTCGCGAGTGCGGCCGCCGCGGCATCCGCCGAGCCGACCGCGAGGGCCTCCGAGGCCCAGCCGAGGGCGGCGGCGACGGCCGCCTCGTGGCCGCCGGAGACGTGGACGAGCGAGGCGACGGCGCCGAGGATGGAGTGGCTGTCGTCGGCGGCCTCGAGGAGGGTGGCGGCGCCGTCGCGGCGGCGCAGGCTCAGCTCGAGGGCCTCGAGCCGGGCCTGGGCGGAGGAGCGGTCGCGCTCGGCCTCGCGCTCGGCGGTCTGCAGGCGCTCGATCTCGGCCTCGGCGGAGGCGAGCCGTTCGGCCGCCGCCTCGTAGGTCGTGTCGAGCCCCTCCTCGCCCTCCTCGTCGTGGGCGATCGAGCCCTCGAGCCCGGCGAACTCGCGCTCGGCGTCGGCGGCGCGCTGGCGGGCCTCGGCGGCGAGGGTCTGCAGCCGCCCGATCTCGGCCTCCCCGGCCTCGATCCGGCTGCGGCGGGCGCCCACCTGGCCGGCGAGCTTGGCCAGGCCCTCGCGGCGGTCGGCCGCGGCCCGGGCCAGCCGGGCGAGCCGCTGCTGCTCGGCCGTGAACGCGGCCTCGGCCTCCTCGCGGGCGGTGACGGCGGCGTCGAGGCCCTCCGTGGTCTCGGCGATCTCGGCCTGGAGCAGCGCCTCGGCCTCACGGGCCTGGGCGGCCTGGGCCCGCAGCTCCTCGGGGTCGCGTCCGGAGGTGGTCTCGTGCTCCTCGTCCTGGGAGAGGAGGCGCACCCGCTCGGCGGCGACCGAACCGGTGGACTCCAGACGGTCGCGCAGGCTCTGGAGGCGGACCACGCGCTCCTGGGCGCGGCCGAGCTCGGGGGCGGCGTCGGCGGCCTGCCGCTCGACCTCGGTGAGCCGGCCGCGCACGGTCGCGAGGGCGTCCTCGACGGCGGTGCGGCGCTCGAGCAGCGCAGTCTCGTCGGCCACCTCCTGCTCGACGATGCTCGTCAGCTGGACGAGGTCGTCGGCGAGCAGGCGCAGCCGGGCGTCGCGCACCTCGGCCTGGACGACCGCGGCCCGGCGCGCGGCCTCGGCCTGCCGACCGAGCGGGCCGAGCTGGCGCCGGATCTCGCCGGTGAGGTCCTGGACGCGGGTGAGGTTGCCCTCCATCTGCTCGAGCTTGCGCAGGGCGCGCTCCTTGCGGCGGCGGTGCTTGAGGACGCCGGCGGCCTCCTCGATGAAGCCGCGCCGCTCCTCGGGCGTCGCCCGCAGGACGGTGTCGAGCTGGCCCTGACCGACGATGACGTGCATCTCGCGCCCGAGGCCGGAGTCGGAGAGCAGCTCCTGGACGTCGAGGAGACGACAGGACGTGCCGTTGATGGCGTACTCGGAGCCGCCGCCCCGGAACATCGTCCGGGTGATCGTGACCTCGGTGTAGTCGATCGGGAGGGCGCCGTCGGTGTTGTCGATCGTCAGGCTCACCTCGGCCCGGCCGAGCGGCGGGCGGCCGGCGGTGCCGGCGAAGATGACGTCCTCCATCTTGCCGCCGCGCAGGCTCTTGGCGCCCTGCTCGCCCATCACCCAGGCGAGGGCGTCGACGACGTTGGACTTGCCGGAGCCGTTGGGGCCGACGACGCAGGTGATGCCGGGCTCGAGGCGCATCGTCGTCGCCGAGGCGAAGGACTTGAACCCCTTGAGGGTCAGCGTCTTGAGGTACATGCGGGCGGTGGTCGTCTCTCGTCGGTGGGCGGCCGGACCGGGGTCCGGGTCGCGGGCGATGCTACCGGGG
>JACXUW010000090.1 GCA_014763705.1 Micrococcales bacterium
CTGCCGGACGGACGGTCAGACGGGGCGCAGGACGTGCATCCGGTGCGCCGCACGGGTCAGCACGACGTAGAGGACGCGCACGCCTCCGGGGGACTCCTCGGTGATGGCGTCGGGGTCGACGACGACCGTGGCATCCCACTCCAGGCCCTTGGTCGAGAGCGGGTCGATGACCTGCACGCGTCCGTCACCCGCGCCGTCGAGGGCCGCGAGCCGCTCCGCCCAGCGTCGCGGGGTGACGACGGCGACCGAGCCGTCGACCTGCTCGAGCAGCGAGTCGACCGCGTCCGCTGCCGCCTCCACCAGGCCACCGGTGACGACGCGGTCGACCGGCTCGACGCCGGTCTCGCGCACCGCCTCCGGGATGTCGGCGTCCGGCACGAGGGGGAGGATGACGTCCCGGGCGTGGTCGAAGATCTCGCGGGCGTTGCGGTAGTTCGTGTCCATGTGGAAGCCACGCCGCTCGAGCCCGGCGAACGCCTCCTCCCGGGCGCGCGTCGCCTCCGGCAGGTCCGCCCACGACGCCTGCGCCGCGTCGCCGACGACGGTCCACGACGCCGTCCGGCCGCGGCGGGCGACCATCCGCCACTGCATCGGGGAGAGGTCCTGGGCCTCGTCCACGAGCACGTGGGCGTACGCCGCGGCCCGCTCGATGCGACCGGCGAGCAGGCGCTCGTGCGCGTCGGCCGGGGTGACGACGGCTCGGGTCTCGACCGGCCCGCCGCGCCCGAGCCCGGCCCGCACGTCCTGGACGCCGTAGGAGGCGAGGTCGTCGAGCTCCTCGATGTCGTAGAACCCGCTGTCCTCGCGCTCGGCCTCCTGGACCGCGCCGAGCCGCGCCAGCAGGTCGTCGACGAGCGGGACGTCGGACACCGACCACTCGCCGGTCGCGAGCGACTCGCGGACGGAGGCGGCGAGCGCCGCGGCCTCCTCCTGGTCGAGGACCCCGCGGGAGACGGCGTAGGCGTGCTCGGTGTCGGCGAGGGTGAGGAGCAGCTCGCGGGGGTCGAGCTGGCGCCACCACGCGGCCATGAACTCGTCGACGTCGCGCGAGGCGTCGAAGGCGTCGAGGAAGTCGGACCGCTCGCCCTGGCGCACGCTGCGCCACGCGGCCTCGCCGAGGGCTGCCCGCGCGGCGTCCGCCCCGAGGTTGTGCTGGTGGCCACGCAGCACCTCCGCGCGCACCCGGCGCAGCGCGCCCTCGTCGAGCCGGACGGCGTGGCCGGCGACGAACGCGCGCAGCGTGGTCGGCGCCCCGACCGGAGCCCGGGACGCGAGCCGCGACAGCAGCCGGCGGATGCGCAGCGACCCCTTGACGGCCGCGACCTCCGGGGTGTCCGGGCGCACCGCGGTCATCCCGTCGACGACGTCGCCGAGTGCCCGCAGCGCCACGGACTCCTCACCGAGAGAAGGCAGCACGCGCTCGATGTAGGCGGTGTACGCGGACGACGGGCCGATGACGAGGATGCCGCCGTGCTCGAACCGCCGGCGCTCGGCGTAGAGCAGGTAGGCCGCGCGGTGCAGGGCGACGACGGTCTTGCCGGTGCCGGGGCCGCCGGTGATCTCGGTGACGCCGCGGGAGGGTGCGCGGATCGCCTCGTCCTGGTGGCGCTGGATGGTGGCGACGATGTCGCGCATCTGCCGGCCGCGGCTGCGGGTGAGGGCCGCCATGAGCGCGCCGTCGCCGACGACGACGATGTCCTCCGGCGCCTCGGGGACCATGAGGTCGTCCTCGACGCCGACGACGCGGGCGCCGCGGCAGCGCAGCACCCGGCGGCGGACCACGCCCATCGGGTCGACGGGCGTCGCACGGTAGAACGCCGCGGCCGCCGGCGCCCGCCAGTCGACGACGAGCGGCTCGTAGTCGTCGTCGCGCACGCCGAGGCGGCCGATGTGCCGGACCTCGCGCTCGGCGGCGGTCGAGTCCTCCGCGCCGAGGTCGAGGCGCCCGAAGACGAGGCCCTCGTACTGGGTGTCGATCATCGCCCGGCGCCGGGCGGCGGCGAAGACGAGGGCGTCGCGCTCGAAGAGCCCGGTCAGCTCCTCGTCGCGGACGTCGCCGGTGCGGTCGGTGCGCCCCCGGGCGAGACCGTCGGCCTCCACGTCGCGGGCGCGCAGGGCGGCCTTCTCGAGCTCGGCGTACACACGGTCTACGTGCGCCTGCTCGACGGCGACCTCGCGCTCGACGTCGGCGGAGGCCTCGGGCTGGCCCGGGTGGTGGGTCGTCACGGGACGCCGTTCTCCTCGCAGTGGTCGGCCGGACACGGAACACGCCAGTCTAGTCGGGGCCCGCCACGGGCCGAGCGCGACTCCGGCGAACGCGCCGCCGAAAGGTCACAGCACGGACACGACCTGCCCCCGGGCCCCTGACGCCACCCCCGGCCGTCTGGTAGGACTGAGAGCCCGGCCACGCTCCCGAGCCCGGTGTGGTCGCTCCCCGAATGTCCGGAGGACAGACCCCGTGGACGGAATCACCAGCTGGATCACCTATGTCTCCGGACGCCCCGACGAGATCCTCGCGACGACCTGGGACCACGCCCGGATCGTGCTGGTCGTCGTCCTCGGCGCGACCCTCTTCTCGGTCGTCCTGGGCGTCGTCGTGCACCGCCACCCGACCGCGCGCGCCCTCGCGCTGGCCATCAGCGGCATCTTCCTCACGATCCCCTCGCTCGCGCTCTTCGCGATCTTCATCCCGCTCGTCGGCATCGGCAACACGCCGGCGATGCTCGCGCTGTTCCTCTACGCCATCCTCCCGATCCTGCGGAACACGGTCACCGGCCTCGACTCGGTCCCGGCTGCCGTCGTCGAGTCGGCCCGCGGCATGGGGATGGGTCCGGTGCGCCAGCTGCTGCGGATCCGGCTGCCGCTCGCCTGGCCGGTCGTCATGGCCGGCGTCCGCGTCTCCAGCCTCATCACCGTGGGCATCGCGGCGATCGCGGTGCTCGTCGGCGGCGACGGCCTCGGCGAGTACATCCAGGGCGGGCTGACCCGCCTCGGCCTGCCCAACAGCCTCGAGTCGGTGTGGACCGGAACGGTCTTCACCGTCCTGCTCGGCCTCCTGCTCGACCTCACCTTCGCCGGGGTCCAGCGCGCCACCACCTCCAAGGGGCTGCGGGCGTAGCCCCCGGCGCCGAGCGGCGCCCACCCAGCGGACGACCCCGACCGACGACTCGCGACGACACCGAAGCCCCCGCACGAGACCAGACGAGAGACGACCATGAGCCACGCCCCCAAGATCAGACTCGAGCACGTCGAGAAGAAGTACCCCGGCAGCCGCACCCCGGCGGTCGAGGACCTCAGCCTCGAGGTCGAGGAGGGCGAGATCCTCGTCCTCGTCGGCCCCTCCGGCTGCGGCAAGAGCACGACGCTGCGGCTGGTCAACCGGATGATCGAACCCACCGGCGGCACCATCCACCTCGACGACGAGGACGTCACGTCGGTCAACGCCGACCGCCTGCGCCGCCGGATGGGGTACGTCATCCAGCAGGTCGGCCTCTTCCCGCACCAGAGCATCGCCCAGAACATCGCGACCGTGCCGAGCATGCTCGGCTGGGACCGCGCCCGCGTCAGCGAGCGGGTCGACGAGCTGTTGACGATGGTGGGGCTCGACCCGGAGACCTACCGCGACCGCTACCCGCGCGAGCTGTCCGGTGGCCAGGCGCAGCGGGTCGGCGTGGCCCGGGCGCTCGGCGCCGACCCCGAGATCATGCTCATGGACGAGCCGTTCGGGGCGATCGACCCGATCACCCGCGAGCGGCTCCAGAACGAGTTCCTCCGCCTCCAGGCCGAGCTGCGCAAGACGATCGTCTTCGTCACGCACGACATCGACGAGGCGATCCGGATGGGCGACCGCATCGCGATCCTCGGCGAGCGCAGCCACATCCGCCAGATCGACACCCCCGAGCGCATCCTCGCCTTCCCGGTCGACGACTTCGTGCGCGACTTCATCGGCAGCGGCTCGACCCTCAAGGGCCTGCAGTTCGAGGTGGTCGACGACGCCGTCGAGCTCGACCCGTACCCGACGATGGGCGTCGACGACGACCCCGCGCGGGCCCTGCGGGCGGCCCAGGACGCGAACGCCGCGTACGTCCTGCTCCTCGACGAGACCGGCCGCCCGACCCGGTGGCTCTCGGTCGAGGACCTCGAGTCCGCCGAGCGCGTCACCGCGGAGTCGGGGACCGAGGTGCTCGCCAAGGTCGAGCTCGGGGCCACGCTCTTCGAGGCGCTCGAGCAGATGCTCATCAGCGCGGCCGCGGTGGCCTGCGTGGTCCGCGACGACGGCTCGCTCTACGGGGTCGTGCGGCTGACCCACCTCAACCGGGTCATCCGGCAGGCCCGCGTCGAGGCCCGCGAGCACTACGAGCGGATCGGGGCGGCGTCGTGAGCGGGCTGACGTCCGTCCGGGCGCGGACCGGCGATGCCGGCACGACGACGGACGGGCGCGACCGGGATCCCGGGTCCGGCTCCGCGGCGCCGGCCGAGCCGTCCTGGCTGGCCCGGGCCCGCAGCAAGCACCTGGGGCTCAAGCTCGCGCCGGTCGGCATCGCGCTGCTCGCCCTCGCGCTCTTCCTCTACTACCGCAGCCTCGGCCTCGGGGACTCCGTCATCCAGCAGTCCTCGTCGCTGCAGTGGAGCACGAAGCTGTGGCCGCAGCTCGTCCAGCACCTCACCATCGCGCTGTGGTCGACGGTCCTCGTCGTCGTCGTGGCGGTTCCTCTCGGCATCGCCCTGACCCGACCACCGCTGCGTCGCTTCGGACCGGCGATCGTCACGGTCGCGAACTCCGGCCAGGCGCTGCCCGCCTACGGCCTGCTCATCATCTTCCTGGCGATGCTCGGGCAGGGGCTGCGGACCGTCGTCGTCGCCCTCGTCCTCTACGCGCTGCTCCCGGTGCTGCGCAACACGATGGTCGGGCTCGACGGCGTCGACCGCAGCGTCATCGAGGCGGGCCGCGGGATGGGGATGACCCGGTGGCGGGTGCTCACCCGCATCGAGCTGCCGCTCGCCGTGCCGGTCATCCTCGCCGGCGTGCGGGTCGCGATGATCCTCAACATCGGGATGGCCACGCTCGCCTACCTCATCGGGGGCGGCGGGCTGGGCGTGACGATCGCCGTCGGCCTCAAGCTGCAGCAGGACCCGGTGCTCATCATCGGGGCCGCGCTCGTGGCCATCGTCGCGCTCACCTTCGACTGGGTCGGTGCGCTGGCCGAGACCTACCTGCGGCCGAAGGGCCTCTGAGGCGCGGCCCGCCGCGCGACGACGGAGGCGCCCACCCCGCGGGGTGGGCGCCTCCGTCGGTGTCGGAGAGGGATCGGGCTCAGGTGATGCCGAGCTCGTCGACGTAGTCCTCGGCGACCTTGTCCGCCGAGTCGCCCTCGACGTCGACCTTGGCGTTCAGCTCCGCCATCTTCTTGTTGTCGAGCGGCGCGAGGATCTTCTCGGCCAGCGCGTCGTAGGTCTGCGCGTTCTTCGAGTAGGTCTCGTCCCGGAAGACGTAGGACACGTTGTAGAGGATGAAGACGCCCGGGTCCTCGACGAGGTCGAGGTTGAGGGCCGTGATCCGGCCGTCGGTCGTGAACACCTCGCCGAACTGGCAGGCGCCCTTGGCCGTCTCGGTGTAGACCAGCCCGGTGTCGAGGATCTTGATCTGGCTCTGCGGCACCTGGTAGCCCGTCGCGTCCTCGAAGAGCACCAAGCCGTCGGGACGGTCGGGGAACTCGGTCTCGAGGCAGAGCGTGGCGTCCTGGTGGGCCTTCAGGTAGTCGGCCATCTTCTGGAGGTCGAAGCCGCCCTCCTTCTTCGCCAGGTCGCCGTTGGCGGCGAACCCGTAGGTGTCGTTGAAGGGCGAGCTGCCGACCCACTTGAGCTGGTTCTTCGAGAGGTCCTCCTCGGCGACCTTCTCGTAGAGCGCCTTCGGGTCCTTGCCCGGGTCGTCGTGGCCGAGGTAGACCGTCCACCCCGTGCCGTTGTACTCGGGGGAGACCGTGATCTCACCCGAGGTGAGGGCCTTGCGGTTGACCGCCGACCCGCCGAGGTTGGTCTGGTCCGTGACGTCGGCGCCCTTGGCCTCGAGGGCCTTGACGAGGATCTTGCCGAGGAGGATGTTCTCGGTGAAGTCCTTGGACCCGACGGTGACCGAGACGCCGTCGAGGGCCTTGTCGTCGCCGCCGGAGCCGGAGCCACCGCCGTCGCTCCCGCAGGCCGTCAGCGCCAGGCCTGCCGTGAGGCCCACCGCCGTCAGGGCGAGAGAGTTCCTGCGAAGTCGCATGTGTGCGTACCACCGTTCGTGTCGTTCGCGAGTCGTGCGTTGCGTGTGTGTTCGGTTTCGTGTCGTGCCGCGACCGGTCGAGCACCGGAGGCGGGCGCACGTCGAGGTGCGCCGGTCGTGACGGGGCCCGAGGGCGACGGCCTCCCCACCCTCGGTGCTGGGGTGCGGCCGACGCCAATTCCTCGGCAGGTCGTGACCCAACCGTGACCCCGTACCCCGACAGGCGTCCACATCCCGGGACTCGGCGTCCGACGCACGGGACGAGGAGCGGGCCCTAGGCTGCTGTCGTGAAGGTCCTCGTCATCGGTTCCGGTGCCCGCGAGCACGCCGTCGTCCGGGCCCTGGCCCTCGACCCCGCAGTCGACGCGGTGGTCGCCGCCCCGGGCAACCCCGGCATCGAGGCGGTCGCGCTGTGCGAGCCGCTGCCCGGCGGGGTCACCGACGCGGATGCCGTCGTCGACCTCGCCCGCCGGCACGACGTGGGGCTGGTCGTCGTCGGTCCGGAGGCGCCGCTCGTGGCCGGTGTCGCCGACGCGGTGCGGGCGGCCGGCTTCGCGTGCTTCGGGCCCTCGGCCGAGGCGGCGCGGCTCGAGGGCAGCAAGGCCTTCGCCAAGGAGGTGATGTCGGCCGCCGACGTGCCGACCGCGATGGCTCACGTCTGCACGAACGAGGACGAGGTCGCGGAGGCCCTCGACGCCCTCGGTGCGCCGCACGTCGTCAAGGACGACGGGCTGGCCGCGGGCAAGGGGGTGGTCGTCACCGACGACCGCGCCGCCGCGCTCGAGCACGCCCGGGCCTGCCTGGCGAAGCCGGACGGCCGGGTCGTCGTCGAGGAGTTCCTCGACGGCCCCGAGGTGTCCCTCTTCTGCGTCTGCGACGGGCAGACGGTGCGGCCGCTCGCGCCGGCCCAGGACTTCAAGCGGGTCGGCGACGGCGATGCCGGCCCGAACACCGGGGGGATGGGCGCCTACAGCCCGCTCGACTGGGCGCCCGCCGGCCTCGCCGACGACGTCGTCGCGCGCATCGCGCAGCCGGTCGTCGACGAGATGGCCAAGCGGGGCACGCCCTTCGCCGGGGTCCTCTACGTCGGGCTCGCGCTGACCGTCCGCGGGCCGCGCGTCATCGAGTTCAACGTGCGCTTCGGCGACCCGGAGACCCAGGTGGTCCTCGACCGGCTGCGCACTCCGCTCGGGCAGCTGCTCCTCGCGGCGGCCGAGGGGCGCCTCGCCGAGGCGGAGCCGCTGCGCTGGTCCGACGAGCACGCCGTGACGGTCGTCGTGGCGGCCCGGGACTACCCGGCGACCCCACACACCGGTGACCCCGTCACCGGGCTCGACACCCTGCCCGGCGAGCCGGACGCGTACGTCCTCCACGCGGGCACGGCGCGCGACGCCGACGGCGTGCTGGTGTCGTCCGGTGGCCGGGTGCTCTCGGTCGTCGGGCGGGGCGCGACCCTCGGCCTGGCCCGCGCGCGCGCCTACGCCGCGGTCGACGCCGTCGGGCTCGACGGGTCGCACCATCGACGCGACATCGCCGAGCGGGCCGAGCGCGGCGAGGTCACGGTCCCGGCCTGACCGGCCCCGGGTCAGTAGCCGGTGACCCGGACACCCGTGGTCGAGGCCGGGAGCCCGTCCACCCGGCCGCTCAGGGGTCCGGAGGTGGCGCACACGGCCACACCGGTCGCCCGGAGCCCGCAGGCGCCCTGCGCGGAGACGAGCCCGGTGCCGAGCGAGGCGACCGTCCACGGTGCCCGGCCGTCGCCCCAGCAGGTAGCGGTGCCGCCCGTGACGAGGCAGGTCTGGGAGCGCGTCGAGCGCAGGGTCCCGGTCGCGGTGCCGAGGCCCGTGGGGGTCACCGGGATGGCCGACTCGGCGGGGGAAGCGACGCCGAGCTCGCGCGAGACGTTCGTCCCCCAGCACCGGACCCCGCCGGCGACGAGGACCGCGCAGCTGGACGCGGCCGTGGTCGTGATGCCGGCCGTGGCCCCGCCGAGGTCCACCCGGGTCGGGACGACGACCGACCCGGTGTCGGTGCCGGTCTGGCCCTGGGCGTCCGAGCCCCAGCACCACACCTCACCGGCGGCGGTCAGGGCGCACGCGTGGCTCCAGCCGAGCGCGACCGCGCTGACCGGGCCCGGGAGGCCCGCGACCTGGCGCGGGGTCCGGGACGCGGCGCCGGGTCCGCCGGCAGCGACGGGGGCCGAGGCTCCCCAGCACCACACGTCGCCGGAGGTGGTCACGGCGCACGCGGTCTGCTGACCGACGGCGACGGAGTCGGCTGCGGGCAGCCCGGCGACCGGCACCGCGGAGAGCTGGTCGTCGCTCGAGAGGCTCGTGGTGGCACCCCAGCACGACACGTCACCGGCGGTGTCCACCGCGCACGCCTTGTCCTCGCCGACGGCCAGCCGGGCCACCGGGGTGCCGAGGCCGCGGACCGGCACCGGCACCGACACGTCGCTGACGCGGGCCCCCAGGCCGAGCGCTCCGTGCATCCCGGAGCCCCAGCACTCGACCTCTCCCGCGCTCAGGGCGCACGCCGTGGAGGTGTTCGCGGACACGTCCTCGGCGACGGCCGGGTGGGTGAGTCCCCGGAGCGAGGCGAGGACCGCGTCCGAGACGGAGGCCGTCCCGCCGAGGACGACGATGCGACGCGGCTGGAGGCGGACCAGCTCGGCCCGGACCGACGCCGGGAGGACGTCGGGTCGGGTGAGCAGGATCGGACCGCCCTGCAGGCCGGCCTGGGGGCCGCCGGCGAGCGCGTCCGCGAAGCCGAGACCGCTGGCCAGGTAGGCGACCCGGGTCCCGGGCTCGAAGGTGGCCGCGGAGAGGTTGGCCGACACCTCGAAGCGGTCCGCGCCGGCGACGCGCGTCACGCCCTGGCTGGCGTACGCGCCGAGGGCGGACACCACCGCGTCGGAGACCGAGGCCGGGCCGCCCGTGACGACGATCCGCCGCGGCGAGAGAGCGGTGAGCGCGGCACGGGTCTCGGCGGGCAGCGCGGTGGGGGAGGTGAGCAGCACCGGACCGTCGACCCGGGCGGCCGCCGCGCCCGCGGACAGCGCGTCCGGGAAGGCGGCTCCCGACGCGACGTGCACGACCGACACCGGGGCCGTGAAGGTCGAGGTGGCGAGCTCGGCCGCGTTCGCGACGCGGTTGGCGCCGCTGACGCTGCCCACCTGTCCGTAGGTCGCCAGCGCCGTGTGCACGGCCGAGCCGATGGTCGCCGGACCGCCGACGACGAGGAACCGCTCGTACCAGGGCCGCGCGACCTCGGTGCGGACGACCGACGGCAGGGTCGTCCGCGTGGTGAGGAGGACCGGCGCCGCGAGGTGCGCGGCCGCCGGTCCGGCGGGGAGGGCGTCGGCGTAGGTCTCGCCGGAGGCGACGACCCCGAGCGTGGGTCGCAGCCCGGTGCTCTGCAGCGCGGAGAGCGCCACCTCGTACCGGTTGGCGCCACCCGCCCGCAGGACGGGGTCGTAGCCGTCCGTCGCCGCGACCGCAGCCGGGCGCGAGGCGGCGACGGGCGCGATGGCTCCCGCGGGCGCGGCGGTCGCGGTCGCCGCGACGAGGGCCATGGCGGCGGCGGGAGCGAGCAGGCGGGACGGTCGACGCATGGATACCCCCGGGGGAACGAACGGATCGGCGAGCGCACCGTATCGCCCCGGAAGCGGTCCGACGGAGGGCGTTGCGAGAACTCGCAAGCGTCCCCGCGCGCGGCGGCGTCAGCCGGTCAGCGCGGCGTGCGCGTCGGCGAGGTGGTCGAGGTCGTGCAGGTCGAGCACCTGGAGGTAGAGGCGGGACGCCCCCGCCTCGGCGAGCCGCCCGGCCCGGTCGCGGACCTCCTCCGGGGTGCCGGCGAGCCCGTTGGCGCGCAGCTCGGCGGCGTCCCGGCCGATGGCGGCGGCGCGCCGGCGCACGGTGGCGTCGTCGCGACCGACGCAGAGCACCTGGGCGGCGCTGTGCACGAGGCTCAACGGGTCGCGGCCGTGCTCGTCGCACACCCGGTCGACCCGGGCGAAGAGCTCGCGGGTCTCCTCCACCGAGGAGAACGGCACGTTGAACTCCGCCGCGTACCGGGCGGCG
>JACXUW010000544.1 GCA_014763705.1 Micrococcales bacterium
CGCCTCAATCGCGGGCTACGGCGCAGTAAGCGTCGTGATCGCGACGCTTACTGCGCGGTAGGCCGGAATCTGAGCCATTGATCAAGTTGACAGTTGATCAACGGTGTGGTTGATTACGGGAATGGCGGACGACGAGATGGTGGACCGCGGCTTCGCGGCGCTCGCGGATCCGGTCCGCCGCGCGATCATCGCCCGGCTCAGCCGGGGGCCGGCGACGGTCGGCGAGATCGCGGAGCCCTTCGGAATCACCGTCCAGGCGGTCTCGAAGCACATCCAGGTCCTCGAGCACGCGGGCCTGGTCAGCAAGGGCCGGGACGCCCAGCGGCGCCCGGTCCACCTCGAGCCGGCCGCCCTCGAGCGCCTCACGACGTGGATCGACGGCTACCGGCTCGTCCACGAACGGCGGTTCCGCCGCCTCGACGCGGTGCTCACCGAGCCCGCATCCGACCCCCAGGAGTGACCCCCATGGCCAACAGCCTGTCCCTCGACGTCCCGGCCGGTGTGCCGTGGCTCGACTTCACCCGCGACTTCGACGCCCCCGTGCACGCCGTCTTCGACGCCCACGCCGACCCCGAGAAGGTCCGCCGCTGGCTCGGCCCGACGGGCTACGAGATGGACGTCCCGCAGTGGGACTTCGTCGAGGGCGGCGGCTACCGCTACGTGCACCGCGACCCGGCGGGCCAGGAGTTCGGCTTCCGTGGCTACTTCCACTCGGTCCGCCCGGACGAGCTCATCGTGCAGACCTTCGAGTTCGACGGGATGCCCGACGAGGTCGCCCTCGAGTTCATGCACTTCGAGGACCTCGGCGACGGCCGCACCCGCCTCCACGGGCGCAGCATCGGCCGCACGGTCGAGGGTCGCGACGCAATGGTCGAGTCCGGCATGGAGTCCGGGATGGTCGAGGGCTACGCCAAGCTCGACGCCATCCTCGCCGCCGGCTGACCCCACCGCCCCGCACCGCGAACGTGTGTGAAGAACGTCGGCCCAGCGACGTTCTTCACACACGTCCGCGGAGGGCGGAGGTGGAGGGGGTCAGGAGCCGTCGTCGGCGGACGATGACGCGCGCTCGGCCTCGTCCAGGCGCTGCTGCAGCCGGTCGCGGACCTCGTCGGGGGTGTAGGCCCGGCGCGAGCGCTCGTCGCGGGCGACGAGCACCCCGGTGGCGACGACGCCGGCCAAGCCGGCGAGCCCGAGCACCTTCCACCTGCGGTTGCGGTCCACGGCGCCACCCTAGCGAGCCCGGCCCGGCACACTGGGGCCCATGGCGCGCCCCGCACCCCCGACCGTCCCGTTCGACGAGGCCGTCGCGGCCACCCGGACCGGCGACCTGTGGATCTTCCGCGGCGGCACCGTCGCCGACCGGCTCATCCAGACCGCGAGCAACGCCCCGGTCAACCACGTCGGGATGGCCCTCGTCCTCGACGACCTTCCGCCGCTCATGTGGCACGCCGAGCTCGGGCGCTCGCTGCGCGACCACTGGACCGGCGAGCACCACCGCGGCGTCCAGCTGCACGACCTCGCCGAGGCGGTGACGACGTGGCAGGTGCGCTACGGCCAGCGGGCGTGGCTGCGCCAGCTCGAGCCCGGTGCCGGCCGGCCGCAGGAGGACGCCGCGCTGCGGACCGTCGCCCGGCTCGACGGCGTCTCCTTCCCCTCGACGGTGCGCCTCGGCTGGCGCTGGCTGCGCGGCCGTGACGCACACCTGACCCGACGGGCGCGGGACGGCAAGGGCCTGCGGCCCGAGGACGCCTACTGCGCCGAGGTCGTCGCGAGCACGCTCGAGGACATGGGCATCCTGCGCCCGGACGTGCCGACGAACTGGTACGACCCGGGCCGGTTCTGGAGCGGCGACAGCCTGCCGCTCGCCGACGGCTGGACGTACGGCACCGAGGTCGAGGTGGCCCGGGCCGCCGACTGAGCGTCCGTCCCACCCGCCCGCTC
>JACXUW010000091.1 GCA_014763705.1 Micrococcales bacterium
CAACGACACAACGTCTCGCGCCAGCGAACCGAGGGCGACGGCGGACCCCTCGTCGCTGCCCCTCTTTGCCGCCGCCTCCAGCGATGCCCGACCGCCTCGCCGTGGACGGGTCCGTGGGTCGTTCACGATGTCGCCGTCGCCGGCTACCGGCCGGCTCGCGGTGGCCCCGGCGACTCACGCCCCGACGCCGCCGGCAGTCAGCTACAGCGAGCCGGAGCGCGACGCCCATGGCGCCGACATCGACTGGGGCCTCGTCGCGTCCCTACGCGGACAAGCGTCGGACCGGCTCAGCGCCGCTCTCGGCGACGACCGAGGGCACCTGCCGGCCGCGGCGCAGCGCGAACGCGGCCGGGCCATCATCCTCGACCTGCTCAGCAGCGAGAACGAAGAGCGCGTCAGCTCCGGGCTGGGGACCTGGGGCACCACGGAGCAGCGTGCTCTGGCCAAGGCCGTCGACGACGCACTCTTCGGGCTCGGACGTCTGCAGCCGTTGGTCGACGACACCCGCGTCGAGAACATCCTCATCTTCGGCCACGACTCGGTCTTCCTCGAGCTGACCGACGGGCGGCTCCTCCCCGGCCCGCCCGTCGCGGACTCCGACCAGGAGCTCATCGACTTCCTCGTGTTCCTGGCCTCCCGCTCCGAGGTAAACGCCCGCCCGTTCTCCGAAGCCCAACCGCGCCTGCACCTACGCCTCGACGGCGGAGCCCGCCTGGCCGCAGCGGCCTGGGTGACCCCGCGACCGTCGGTGGTCATCCGGCGCCACCGACTGCGCAAGGTCACTCTTTCGGATCTCGTCGCCCGCGGGACGCTCTCCGAGTTGGCCGCGTCGTTCCTCGCCGCGGCGGTCAAGTCGCGCCGCAGCATCGTCGTCTCAGGCGCCCAGGGTGCGGGCAAGACGACCCTCGTCCGGGCTCTCTGTGCCGAGATCCCCCGGCACGAGGTCATCGGGACCTTCGAGACCGAGTACGAGTTGCACCTGCACGAGCTCACCGAGCAGCACCCCTACGTGTTCCCGTGGGAGGCGCGACCGGGGTCGGGGGAGCGCGCCGCGGACGGCAGCCAGGCCGGCGAGTTCACCCTCAGCCAGGCCCTGTTCGACTCCTTCCGCTTCGACCTCTCCCGACAGATCGTCGGCGAGGTCCGCGGCCCGGAGGTACTGGCCATGTTGAAGGCGATGGAGTCCGGGTCGGGGTCGATCTCGACCACTCACGCGAAGAACGCCGAAGCCGCGATCGGGAAGCTCGTCACCTGCGCCATGGAGGCAGGTCCGCACATCACCCACGACTACGCCGTCCGCGCGATTGCCGCGAGCATCGACATCATCGTGCACGTCCACCTCGAGACCGCGCCCTTGGCCGACGGCACCGCGCAACGCTCACGGTGGGTCGCTGAGATCCTGACGCTGACGCCGGGGGAGCGCGAAAAGGGCTACGCGGTCCAGAGCGTCTTCGCCACATCCCCCGGAGGCCGGGAGGCCGAACCACGAGTTCTGCCCGACGAGTACCGCGACCTCGCTGGATGGGGCTTCGCTCTCGAGGAGTTCTTCGGACAGAGCGAGGCCGCGTCATGACCGCGATGGCTGCCGCCTTCTCCGGTGCCCTGGTGGTGGCGGGGCTGCTCGGCGTCGGGGTGGGGCTACATGCCCAGCCGATCCCCGCGCGTGGTGTGAAACGACAGGGCCTCGCGAGGCCACTCGGCTCCCACCGCCTCGCGCGGTTGGACCGGCGAACCCGGGTACTGCTGGCGGCAGGCGCCGTCATCGGAGTCGCCGTCGCCGCGCTCACCGGCTGGCTCGTCGCCATCCCCCTTGCCCCAGCCGCCGTGGCCGGCCTGCCGGTCCTGCTCAGCGCCCCGCCGTCCGCGAGCAGGATCGAGCGGCTGGAGGCGATGGAGGAGTGGACCCGCTCGCTGTCCGGCATCCTCACCGCCGGCGTCGGCCTCGAGCAGGCACTCATCTCGACGCTCCGGTCGACCCCGGAAGCCATCCGGCCCGAGGTGACCCGGCTGGCCTCACGACTCAGGGCGCGGTGGGCCACCGAGGACGCGCTGCGTGCGTTCGCCGACGAGCTGGACGACGCGACGGGCGACCTCATCGCCGGCAACCTCATCCTCGGCGCACGCCGTCGAGGCAGCGGCGTCGCCAGCTTCCTCGAAGCGCTCGCCGAGTCGACCGCAGCCGACGTCGCCGCGCGCCGCGAGATCGAGTCCGACCGGGCCAAACCCCGCTCGACCGCGCGCTGGGTCACCCTCATCACCGTCGGGGTCCTCGCAGTCCTGGCCCTCACCGGCGACTACATCCGCCCCTACGGCAGCCCCGTCGGTCAGGTGCTGCTCGCGCTACTGCTCGGCCTGTACGTCGCCACGCTGGTATGGATGCGGCGGATGTCGACCGGCAAGCCGCTGCCGAGGTTCATCGGCTCCGCCGCGAAGGCGACCGCCCGATGACCGGCACCGGTCTGCAGCTGGCCATCCTCTCTGGCGCCCTCATCGGCTTCGGGGTCTCCCTGTTGGTGTGGCGGCTGGCGCCGGCCGACCCGGACCTGGCTGACGCTCTGCAACGGCTTTCGCCCGACCGTGCCCGGCGACATGCATCGGACGCGGTGCATCAGAGTGGCGACAGCCGGGAGCGGCTGGGGATCTGGGGCATGAAGACCCTGCCGGCCGGCGCCTGGGGCTCCGTACCCCGTCGGGAGCTCGCGATCCTGCGAGTCCCCCTCAGCCGGTACTACGGCGAGAAGCTCATGTTCGCGCTCGTCGGCTTGGTCATCCCGCCGCTGCTGACCACCCTGTTTACCCTGCTCGGCGCGAGCCTGCCGCTGTTCGTCCCCGCCGTCGCGACCGTCGGGCTGGCTGTGGGAATGTTCTTCCTGCCCGACCACAACGTCAGGGACGACGCGAAGAAGGCTAGAGCCGAGTTCAGCCGCGCCCTGGGCGCCTACATCGACTTCGTCGCGCTCGAGCGCAACGCCGGAGCCGGCCCACGCCAGGCGATGGAGGTTGCCGCCGAGGTCGGTGACTCGTGGGTGTTCCGACGCCTCGGCGAGGAGCTGGCCCGCACCCGCTGGTCCGGGCTCACCCCGTGGGACGCGCTGCACGGGCTAGCTGTCGAGCTGGGCGTGCCCGAGCTCGACGACCTCGCCGACATCATGCGCCTGTCCGGCGAGGAGGGCGCCCAGATCTACCGCAGCCTGCGCGCCCGGTCAGCCGGCATGCGCACCGCCATGCTCACCGCCGAGAAGGGAAAGGCGAACGAGGTCGGCGAGAAGATGTCGATCCCGATGAGCCTCCTCGGTGTCATCTTCCTGGCCATCCTCGTCGCCCCGGCGCTATTGCGAGTGATGGGAGGCGGCCCCTGAGCACCGCACCCGCGTTCCCGACCGATCCATCCGAACCAACCTGACGCAGCGGGCAACTCGCCCGATCGCAACCCAAGGAGAGACCCATGTGCTACCTCGCCGCGACACTGCACACCCTCGGTGTCCACCTGCGTGACACCGCCGTGAAGAAGGCCACCAAGGACCCCGAGCGCGGCTCGGTGACGATCGAGAACGTCATCTGGGCCGTGGCGGTCATCGCCATCGTGGGCATCGTCGTCCTGGCCATCACGAACTACGTGAAGGCCAAGGCCGCGCAGATCAAGTAGGACCGGCCGTGCGACCGCCGGACGACGCCGCGCTCCCTGACCGCCATCCCGCGGTCGGGGGGCGCGAGCGTGGCTCCGCGTCGGTCCAGCTCGTCGTGCTCATGCCGGCGCTGTTCGCGGTCATGTTCCTCGGCATGCAGGGCGCGCTGTTCTACCACGCACGGGCCGCCGCTTTGGCTGCGGCACAGGAGGGGGTCCGGACGGCCGCCGGCATGAACGGAACCCGTGAGGCCGGCGTACAGGACGCCTACTTGTTCGTCGATGCCGCCGGTGGTGACGATGTGCTCGTCTCAGCCCGAGTCAGCGCCTCCCGCACGGTCGCCGACGCCCAAGTGACCGTCGCCGGGCGGTCGCTCAGCGTCATCCCTGGTTGGTCGCCATGGATCTCGCAGAGCGCCCACGCACCCGTCGAGAGGATCACACAATGAGGGGGACCAGTGGGCGGACGCGGCGGCCAGAGCATGGATCGGCCGTAATCGAGGCGGCCATCGGAGTGCCGGCGTTCCTGCTCTTCGTCGGACTCATCGTCTTCGCCGGACGCGTCGCCATCGCGAACCAGGCGGTGGGATCGGCAGCCACCGAGGCAGCCCGAGCCGCGTCTATCGCCCGCAGCTCCGGCGACGCCCGAGCTGAGGCAGAGAGCGCCGCCGTGTCGAGCCTGGCGAACCAGCGCGTCAACTGCGGGCGCAGCGCGGTGACGGTCGACACGAGCGGGTTCGCGTCCCCGGTCGGCACACCCGCCACCGTCCGGGCGACGGTGACCTGCGTCGTCAGCCTCTCCGACCTGTCGGTACCGGGGATCCCCGGCAGCCGGAGCGTGACCGCGACGATGACCTCGCCGCTCGACACCTACCGGGAGCGGTGAGACTCGTGCCCGTCCATCTGTCGCCACTCCCGCGCCTGCAGAGCACCTCATCGAGACGCCAGCGCTTCAGCACCTGCCTGAGCGGTCGGACGCGGGACGAGCGCGGGTCGGTCACCATCTGGCTCGCCACCGCCGGGTTCATCATGACCGTCCTCGTCGGCATGGCCGTCGACCTGGGCGGACAGGTCCACGCGCAGCAGCACGCCCGCGACGTCGCGCGCCAAGCGGCTCGGGCCGGCGGCCAGCAGTTGCAGGCCGCTCCGGCCGTCCGGGGACAAGGCGCCATCGCCGACCCCGTCCGCGCGACCCAGGCCGCGCGCGCCTACCTCGCCGCCAGCGACGTCTCCGGGTCCGCCACCGTGACCGGCGGCAACACCATCACGGTGAACACCAGCACCGTCTACGCGACGCAGTTCCTGTCGATCATCGGCATCAAGCGCCTGACCGTGACCGGCCACGCGCAAGCCACCATCACCCGTGCCTTCGAAGGAGCTCGGCGATGACATTGCGCACGCGCCTCTCCGGACTGCTGGCGTCCTTGACGATCGTTGCCATCGTCGTCGCGCTACCTCTCGTCCTGCTCGCGGTCGGCGCGAATCCCATCCCCACCACCTGGCCCTCCCTCGACCAGATCCGCGCCGCCGCGATGAGCCCGGACGACGGAACCCTCGCGCTCGGCGCGATCCAGCTCGTCGCGTGGGGCGCTTGGGCGTTCCTCACCGGCTCGATCGTCCTCGAGGTTCTGTCCCGCGTCCGTGGTGTCAGCGTCCCGCACCTGCCGGCGCTGGCTGTCCCGCAGGCAGCAGCCCGGGGTCTCGTCGGCGCAGCGATCCTGCTGTTCGCGGCAGCGCCGCTGAGCCACAGCCCGGCCAGCGCAGCCCCCGTGGTGGCGACATCGACGGCGGCGACGGCGGCGGCGCCGTACGTTGTGCACCTGACGCACGGGTCGAGACCGACAACTCACGCGGCGCCTCGGGCCGTCGCCCTTGCGGCGCCGCCTCGTCATCAGACGCCACCGACGGCGGACTACGTCGTACAGCGTGGCGACACCCTCTGGGCCATCGCCGAACGTCACCTCGGCTCCGGCGTCCGCTACACCGAGCTGGTCGACCTCAACTGGGACAGGCTGGGCCCCGACCCGGGATTCCTGACGGTCGGCGATGTCCTGCAGATCCCGAGCGAGTCCCCGCTTAAGACGACCTCGGTCGAAGAGCACACCGAGACCGTCGAGAGCGGCGACACCCTGTGGGACATCGCCGACGAGGAGCTCGGCGACCCCACGCGGTACCCCGAGATCTTCGGTGCATCCCGGGACACCATTCAGCCGGATGGCCGCCGACTGACCGACCCCGACCTGATCGTGCCCGGCTGGACGCTCACCATCCCCGCAGAACAGACGGCACCCGTGGTGAAGCCGTCCCGCGAGCGGAGGCCAGAGCTTCCACCGCGCCAGAAGCCCACGCCGATGCAGAGCAGCACACCACCCACCACCGAGAAGTCGCCAACGCCGGCCACCAGTGAGTCAGTCCCGCAGGCCGCCGGGCCCATCGACACGTCGAGGCCAAGTCAGTCGGTTCGAGACTCCACTTCTTCCCAAGCGTCCGAGGTCGTTTCAGCGGCGGACGACGCAGACTCCGAGCACGCGCCGTGGATGGTGACCGGTCTGACCGGGGGAGGGGCGATGCTGGCCGCCGCCATGCTGCTGGCTCTGCGCCGACGCCGCCGCGCACAGCTCCGACACCGCCGTCCCGGACGCACCATCGCCGCCCCCGAGCCGCACCTGGCTCCCGTCGAGCGGACACTTACCGTCGCCGGCGGACCGGTCAGCCCCGACCTCGAGCGGATGGACGAGGCGCTGCGTCGTCTCGCGTCGTCAATGACTGCGCTGAACGGGCCGATGCCGGAGCTGGCTGCCGTCGAGCTCCGCCGGCACGATCTGACGTTGCACCTGTCTGCGCCGGCGACTCTGGGCGATCCGTGGACCGGCAGCGACGACCGGATGCACTGGACGCTCGTCGGGACCGCTGCGGTGGATCAGGTCGGAGCCCTCGTCCCCGACCAGCCAGCGCCGTACCCGCTCCTAGTCACGGTCGGCTCCGACGACGAGGGCCACGTGTGGCTGCTGAACATCGAGGAACTGTTGCTCACCGTGACTGGCGACAGCACGTTCAGCCAAGACTTCGCTCGCTACCTGGCCGCGGAGGTCGCATGCAACCCGTGGTCCCATGGCGTCACTGTCGACATGGTCGGTGTCGGGCCTGAGCTCGAGCCGATGAACCCCGACCGGCTCCGCGTACCCACCAACGGACTGCACTACGCGGCCGCGTGCCGGACCCACGCCACCAGCATGATCGACCGCAGTACCGACGCGGGAGTCGATGTCGCCACAGCCCGAGCACATCAAGACGGCGCCGACACGTGGCCGGCCCGCCTCCTGATCGCGGACCTCACCGAACACGCCTCTCGTACAGCGGCGGATCCGTCGATGCCGGTCATCGGTGAGCTGCTGGACCTGATGCATGACAACGCTGGGCAGACCGGTGCCTCGGTCGTGCTGCTCGACGATGGCCGGCGTGAGCACGGGGTGGAGCTGCACTTCACCGACGACGGTCGGGTGCGCTTGCCGCACGTTGGACTCGAACTCGTCGCTGTCGGCCTGACGAGCGACGAGGCGCAGGGATGCGCGGCGCTCCTCGCGCACAGCGAGGACGTGGTCGACGCGCCGATGCCGGTCGACGAGGTTGCGTCGGAGGGGTGGCGGGCCTGGGCGGACGAAGCCGGTTCGCTGCGCGATGAGCACACCTTCGCTCGCGATGCCGTCGAGGGTCACAACGAGCCCTCGTCCTCACTGCTCGACCACTCGGAAGCGTCCTACCTGAAGGCTTGGGCGACCACGCGTGAGGACCTGGCGGAGCTCGCGCCCATTGTCCCGGAACGGGTGCGCGATGCCGTGAAGGACTCAGATCCCACACTCGACGAGGATCTGGGCATGTGGTGGTCGGATGACTGCCCACTGCCGCGGCTGACGCTCCTGGGACCGGTCGGAGCGCGCACAAGAGGGACGCCGGTGACCAAGCGCAAGCCCTACTACACCGAGATGCTCGCCTTCGTGGCTCTGCGCCCGCATGGCGCGACGCCGGACGAGCTGGCCGACGCGTTCTCGCTCAGCCCCGGCAAGGCGCGCGACTACGCCCGGATCGTCCGAGACTGGCTGGGCACGAACCCGCGGACCGGGAAGCCTCACCTACCCGACGCGCGCCAGTCGCCCGCCGCGACGACGCAAGGCGTGAGCGTCTACCAGGTGCTCGACCTTCTCGTCGACGTCGACCTGTTCCGCCGCCTGCGGGTTCGAGGGGAGTCACATGGACCGGACGGCGTGCACGATCTCTGCGAGGCTCTCCGTCTTGTCCAAGGCCGGCCCTTCGACCGTCTTCGCGACGGCGGCTGGTCGTTTCTCTCCAGCGGTGTCCGGCTGGACCACCACATCACGTGCGCCATCGTCGACGTCGCGCACCTCGTGACGACGTTCAGCCTCGAGGCAGGCGACATCCGCCAAGCCCGACTCGCGGCGGAGACGGCGAACCTCGCGGCACCCTACGAGGAGATCCCGAAGCTGGATCTGGCCGCCGTGGCCGACGCCGAGGGTGACCATGCGGAGGCTGACCGCATCCTGCGCGAGGACGTGTGCAACCGCACGGATGACGACGACGCACCCCCAGAGCTCTCTGACCGAACCCGTCGTATCATCGCGGCGCGCGCGTGGCAGGAGCGAACCAGAGAGGCAGGCTGAACAGGGTGGCGCAGTGATCACTTGACGCGGAGCCCCTGCGGTTGATCGCTACCCGTCGACGTCCGGGATCCACGAGCCGTCGAGAACGAGGCGCTCGATGTTCCTCGCCGCCCGTGATGCCACCTTGGTGGTGCTGCATAGCGCCCAAATTGGGCTAGCCATCTACAGGCAAGCAGTAGGCGTTGCCGTACGACGGTCCAGTCCCGGCGAGGGCCCCGGACGGGTCATACGGGCATCTCGTGCCGCTTGAGTGAAGCCGCAGCGGGCATGACCAGCCAGTTCCCGCTAGGCGTTCCAGTAAGGGACGGCCCCAGATCGCCGATGTGCTGCGTGAGTCAAGGCCCGCTCGTGCCTACCCGTCGGTCTGCCGTCGAGGTACGCCCTCTGCCTACCGCCCATCCGGCCTCGACGGTCCCGGCGACGGCGAGCCCGAAGACCAGGTGCGCGATGACTCCGCGGAGGTGCGTGCTGAGCGGATAGTCGAGGTTTGCTGCGGAGAACCCGAAGGCGGGGGTGATGAGTTCGTCGGCGACGATACTCATGGCCGCACCGGTCGCGAGCCCGGCGATTGGCGGAGACCACCCGGTGCTACGCCGCAGGAGGGGATAGAGCGGCGCCCACTGGATGGCCAGGCCGTGGTGGAAGGCCAGGCTCAAGCGATCCAGCTGCTCGTCGCTGAGATCCAAGCCGACGCGGCGGCTGAGCTTCTCTGCTGCGACCCGGTACGGCGGTCCCGGGCGTACGGCGTCCTCGCGCACTCGGTCAGCTGCGGACTCCATGTCGTACAACTTCATGCTGACCGGTTCCATGGCCTTGGTGCCGACGTATCCCGCGGCGACGGCCAGGACCAGGTCAAGGGCGGCTTGTCGGATGTGCACCGTTCCTCCAAAGGTCGCGTTGAAAGGTTGTCACGGCGGCTGAGCATCCGCGCCGGGATGTAGCCGTGGTGTGCCTGCTAGTCACGCCATCCCGCGGCGTCGGGCTGGGTCGCGGGCCGACGGCAACGGCTTCGCGACCGCGGCGGCTGAGTTGTGCTCGGCGACGACACGTCCGCGAGGCGAGCCTGATGAACGGGCGGCCCGGAAGGTCAGAGGGCTCTCACAGCATCGAGCCCAGGTCGGACCCGGTGGTGGGGTAGGCGGCTGTCGCGGATTTGAGTTGCCGAGTGGTGAGGCCGAGCTTGATGGCCAGGCCGAGGGTGTTGATCAGTTCGCCGTATTCGGGTCCGAGGAGGTGGGCGCCGACGATCTGGTCGTTGGTCTGGTCGATGAGGATCTTCGCGGCTGCGGTTGTCTCCCCGATGCGGTAGTTGGAGTACCAGTCGCTGGTGTCGTTGTAGCGGACGATGAGGACGATGCCGATGTCGCGGGCCTCGGCCTCGAGCATGCCGACGCGGGCAAGTTCAGGGATGGTGAAGACCGCGGTGGGGATGCCTGAGTAGTCCGGGGCCGTGGTGGTGTCCTTGAGCATGTTGGAGGCGGCGACCTTGGCTTCGGAGACCGCGACCGGGGTGAGCGGCATTCCCGCTGTGTCGGCTGAGTCCCCGGCCGCCCAGACGTGGGGATTCGTGATGCTCTGCAGGTAGTCGGCGACGTGGATGCCGTGCTCGCCCCACTCGACGCCCGCGGCGTCGAGTCCCAGGTCAGCCAGGTCCGCGACGCGTCCGGCGCCGTGGACGACGAGGTCGGTCTCGACCGTCTCCTGGTCACCGTCGCGTTCCAGGGTGACCTGGTAGCCATCACCGGACGGCCGTACCTCGCGGATAGTGGTGGTGCGGCGCAGTTGGATACCGATCTCGTGGCCACGGTCGACCAGCAGCTCGACGAGGTTCGGGTCGAAGTTCTTCAGTGGGCGCTCGCCACGGTCGACGATGGTCGGCGAGCTGCCGGCATGGACGGCGATGTGGGCGAACTCGAAGGAGATGAAACCGCCGCCGACGAACAGAATCCGGGAGGGGAGGTGCTCGAGGTTCAGGAAGTCGGTGCTGTCGATGAGGTGCTCGTGGCCCGGGAAGTCCAGGGGG